>NZ_JAKGTN010000035.1:0-33833 GCF_021568915.1 Vibrio sp. McD22-P3 | reverse complement strand
TTAGAATACCGGCCTGTCACGCCGGGGGTCGCGGGTTCGAGTCCCGTCCACTCCGCCACTTATTAGAAAACCCGATGCGAAAGCGTCGGGTTTTTTATTATCTAGAGTTTAGTAATTCCCTTTCCTAGTGCTGTTATTATCGGCTTAAACGGATTTTTACCTCAAATCGTTACAGCCTGATATTTGTCATAGTTTTCATATAGCCATTCAAGTCTACATTCACATCTATCAATTAAGTTAATTGCAAGTAATTGAGAATCATTATCTAATAGGTCAAAAAAGGACTATTAGAATGAATCTATCTCGCCGTACCTTCTTAAAAAGCTCATTATCATTTTCTGCTATTGCTGCTATCCCTGGGTGCTCATTAACAAAAGTGTCTGAGTCACAAGATCTCATCGTTTATGATCTGACGGCGCAACCGACGACTGCAGAACTTGTTCCAGGGTATCAAACCGAGGTCTTAGGCTTTAACGGCCAAATTCCTGCGCCCACAATTCGCTGCAAGCAAGGACAGAAGGTAGTCATTCGTTTCACTAACAAGCTAGACGAACCCACGACGATTCACTGGCATGGACTTCGAATACCTATCGAGATGGATGGCGTACCTTTCCTAAGTCAGCCCCCGATAATGCCTAATGAAACCTTTATCTATGAATTTACGCCGCCAGATGCTGGAACCTTTTGGTATCACTCTCATATGAATAGCGTGGTTCAACTCGGCAAGGGATTGGTTGGAGCGCTTATTGTTGAAGAGAGCGAGCCTTTAGAATTCGATCATGATTTGGAATTAGTATTAAAAAATTGGCACATAGACAAAAAAGGTAATTGGAAGCAGCTAATGATTCCTCGATATAGCGCTCGTATGGGTACTCCTGGTGAGTGGGGAACAGTTAATGGCACCAATGAACCTAATTACAAAGTTCGTCCTAACGGGCTTATTAGAGCGCGTGTGGTAAATGTTGATAATACCTTAACTTATAAGATCGCTGTAGAAGGTGCGACAGCTTGGGTAATTGCTATCGATGGAAACCCAATATCCACTCCGTATAAGCTTACTGACCATAAAATGGGCCCAGGTATGCGTCTTGATTTGGCCATAGTTGCCCCTAAGCAAGATGGTTCTACAGTTTATGTTCGCCACCTAAAGGGTAACTTCCCATTTCCTCTTTGTTCTTTCTCTGTCAAAGGTGAGGGCGTTGCTAAGGAACAAAAGATACCATCCTTACCATTAAACCCAATTCCAAAGCCTGACCTATCGAATGCCATCACCAAGGACTTTGTCTTCGAGTGGGAAGGGGCTGTTACTCCAGCAAGTAAAGACGGTAAAGCTATACCTAAGTTCTGGTTAATGAACAAAAGAGCTTGGGAAGGCATGAGTAAAGATAAAATACCAGATCCTATTGCAGAGTTGGAGTTGGGCCGAACTTATATTTTCGATCTCAGAAATGTCACACAGTATCACCATCCTATTCATCTACATGGTCATACTTTTACAGTGCTTGAGCTGGATGACAAAGAGGTCGAGCCATTTCATACCGACACTGTGTTACTTGGAAAAAACGGCAGAGCAAAAGTTGCATTTGTTGCAGATAACCCTGGAAGCTGGATGTATCACTGTCATGTTATTGAACATATGAAGACAGGACTAATGGGATACGTCAAAGTGAGTTAAAAGTGACTCCTGTAACGTTTTAAATTTTGACTACAAACGATAGACTATCTGTGTCTTATGAAAACATAATTTTCGCTGACTTCTGTCGAAATCATCAAGTGTTCGTATACTATTAGCTCTATAGGCATTTAATTTTAGGTACTCTATGATGGGTCAGTTTGCAGTTTTAGGTTTTATAGCGATAGGTGGTGCTTTTGGTGCATGCTCACGCTACTTAGTTTCAGAATTATGTATTGTACTTTTTGGTCGAGGGTTCCCTTATGGGACACTTACCGTTAACGTAGTTGGTTCGTTTATTATGGGGTTACTCATAGCCGCTTTTGAGACTGAGGTACTTGCCCCAGAACCATGGCGTCAAATAATAGGTCTTGGGTTTCTTGGCGCTTTAACTACCTTTTCTACGTTTTCCATGGACAATGTACTCTTGATGCAACAGGGAGCATTTTTGAAAATGGGACTTAATGTTCTACTCAATGTGGTTCTAAGTATCTCTGCATGCTGGATAGGGTTTCAGTTGCTGATCAAAAGTTAAACAAAAAGATACATAGTTTGGTTGAAAAATCGGAACTAATTATTCTATAATCGCTTCAATACTTGTCGGAGTGCCTTAGGGCTGAGACCGTTAATTCGGGATCCGTTGAACCTGATCTGGTTAGTACCAGCGAAGGGAACAGGAGAAATAAAATGGAAACCCTCCCTCTTTTATTTATCAAATAGCGCAAGCTATTGTGGTTGATACCTCTTGTACTCACACATCCGTCAAGCATTTATCTTTTATAACTATATGATATATAAGGAAATGCTATGTCGACACGTAAGCAAAGCAGACTGGAAGCAAAAAACTTCATCGATACGCTATCGGTGACTCCCTATCCAAACTCTCAGAAGACCTATATTCAAGGTAGCCGCAGTGACATACAAGTCCCTATGCGCGAGATATCGTTGGCCGATAGCCTAATAGGAGGCAGTCAAGATAATCCTATCTATGTTCCCAACGAACCTATTCATGTCTATGACACGTCCGGTGTTTATACTGATCCAAACCACCATATTGACCTCTATTCAGGCCTACCAAAGTTAAGAGAACAATGGATTGATGAACGTTCTGATACCGAAGTATTAGCTGGTGTGAGCTCTGAATTTGCCAAAGAGAGACTTGAGGATGAGACGCTTGATGAGCTTCGCTATGGCCAGCTTCCCCGTATCCGACGAGGTGTAGAGGGCGCATGTGTTACTCAGCTCCATTATGCTAGGAAAGGCATCATTACCCCTGAAATGGAATACATCGCGATACGCGAGAATATGGGACGTCAAAAACTCAATGATGAAATGCTCACCCAGCAGCATCCGGGTCAGCACTTTGGTGCTAACCTACCTAAAGAGATTACGCCAGAATTCGTTCGAAAAGAGGTCGCTGAAGGGCGCGCGATCATTCCTTCCAATATTAACCACCCCGAGTCAGAGCCAATGATCATTGGACGCAATTTCTTGGTGAAGGTTAATGCCAATATCGGCAATTCATCAGTAACTTCATCGATTGAAGAAGAAGTAGAAAAACTTGTTTGGGGCACTCGTTGGGGAGCTGATACGGTAATGGATTTGTCGACGGGCCGTAATATCCACGAAACCAGAGAGTGGATATTAAGAAATAGCCCAGTGCCAATTGGTACGGTTCCTATGTATCAAGCCTTAGAGAAGGTGAATGGGGTTGCTGAAAATCTTACTTGGGAAGTTATGCGTGATACGCTTATCGAGCAAGCAGAGCAGGGCGTAGACTACTTTACTATACATGCTGGCTTACTTCTGAGTCATATTCCGATGACTGCTAAACGTGTTACTGGAATCGTATCTCGCGGCGGATCCATTATTGCTAAGTGGTGTCTTGCCCACCACGAGGAGAGTTTCCTCTATACCAACTTCAAAGAAATCTGTGAGATATGTGCACGCTATGACGTGGCTCTTTCCTTAGGAGATGGCTTACGCCCTGGCTCTATTGCGGATGCTAATGATGAAGCTCAGTTTGCCGAATTACGCACACTTGGGAAACTCACTAAAATTGCTTGGGAACACGATGTACAAGTAATTATTGAAGGTCCAGGCCATGTTCCAATGCATATGATCAAAGAGAATATGGAAGAGCAACTGGAGCATTGTCACGAAGCACCATTCTACACGTTGGGTCCACTCACAACAGATATTGCACCAGGATATGACCACATTACGTCAGGTATTGGTGCGGCTATGATTGGCTGGTACGGGTGCGCTATGCTGTGCTACGTCACTCCAAAAGAACACCTCGGTCTACCAAACAAAGACGATGTAAAAACGGGGCTTATCACCTATAAGCTCGCCGCTCACGCTGCGGACTTAGCTAAAGGGCATCCTGGTGCACAAATTCGAGACAACGCTTTGTCAAAGGCTCGTTTTGAGTTCCGTTGGGAAGATCAGTTTAACTTGTCATTAGACCCTGATACCGCGCGTCAATTTCACGATGAGACTCTCCCTCAGGAGTCCGGAAAAGTCGCTCACTTTTGTTCTATGTGCGGACCTAAATTCTGCTCAATGAAAATATCTCAAGAAGTTAGAGAATACGCCAAAGAGCAGCAAGGGGCTGAGAGCATCGACATCAAATTGATTGATGATCCATTGGAAGGTATGCGTCAAAAATCTAAAGAGTTCAGAGCTACGGGCGCCGAACTCTATCATCCAGCCGTAACTGAAGAGTAAGCGAAGGAGCTTCCGTTGACACTTTTAATCCCATCTAATCATCAAGATCTTATTGAACGCGTTCGTCATGTTCTGTCGTTAGCGCAGAGTGTAGGCTTTGATATCGAAGATATTCAGATATCAGAAGTCAAAGAGTCGGATGTTATTCACATTGATGACTCTGAACGTCGCCAAATCATCAGTTCTGATCTGCTATCAGTGCAAATGAATAATGAGGCGGACTATCGACTTCACTATCACCATGGTTTTGTAGAAAGCGATTTCCCCAAGGTGATACAGTCAATGACGCTTGGAGACGTTTATATTGATGTTCATTCGGAGTTTGAACGCAAGGATATATGGTCTTGTCGTGAAGAGGTGATTAAGGCGTCATCGGGAGCGCTATCGTTAATTGATGCTCAAGAGCACTTTGCTTGGTTTATTGTCTCTATTGTGTTGGATTTTCCTCTTGAAGATGCTGTTATGTTAGCTAGAGCAGGAAGTGTTTCACGTGAAACATGGCCATCAACAAGGGAGCAGTTCTTCACTCCGGTGATAGAAAACTCTCATCTAGCTATTAAAGTGGGATGGGCAGTGAGAGCCTCCACATCCGTATTTCCGACGTTATCTAAAAGCAGTCTTGGGCTGTACCCGGTTGTTGATAACGTAGAGTGGATTGAGCGCTTACTGAAACAAGGTATAAAGACGATTCAATTAAGAATCAAAGACCCTGATTACCCTAATCTTGCTCAGCAGATTCAGAAAGCCATTCAATTGGGTGAGCAGTATGACGCGCAAGTATTTATCAATGACTACTGGCAATTGGCTATTGAGTATGGCGCCTTTGGTGTACATCTAGGTCAAGAAGATATAGAGACTGCAGACCTTACCTTGTTGGCATCCAACAATATCGCGCTTGGTCTTTCTACCCATGGCTATTATGAACTGCTTCGAGTGGTCCAAATTCATCCCAGCTACATCGCATTAGGTCACATCTTTCCGACAACCACTAAAGTCATGCCATCAAGACCTCAGGGGTTGGTACGACTCGCTCTGTATCAGCAATTGATCGACTCTATTCAATATGGAGAGAAGCTTGGTTACCCGACAGTTGCTATTGGCGGTATTGATCTGCAAACCGCTAAACCTGTTTGGGATTGTGGTGTTACCAGCCTAGCGGTAGTGAGAGCGTTAACATTAGCGGCTGATACTCAGCACGTTATCGATGAGTTCTCACTAATAATGGCAGGAGAGCGTGATGGTCTCCGATAAACAGTTTCAACAATATCTAAGGCAGTTGAGCTTGCCCAATGTCGGTGAAAACGGCCAAGCGGCGATTTGTGAAAGTCATGTACTAATTGTTGGGTGTGGTGGATTAGGAACAGCAGCAAGCATGTATATAGCTGGAGCGGGAGTAGGAAGAATCGTTATCGCTGATGATGATGATATCGAGCTGTCGAACTTACCGAGACAAATTACCTATCGTTCAAATGAGGTTGGGCAATCCAAAGTAAAAACTCTGGCTGATTTTCTCAAGGCACAAAACTCAGACATTAATGTTAGGACCATTAAGCGTCGTTTGCACGGTAGCCAATTAGCGCTCGAGGTGTCCTTGGCAGATGTTGTGATTGACTGTACTGACAATATAGAAACTCGGCAGGCAATAAACAAAGCCTGTGTTGAGAATCGCAAAGCTCTAGTGACTGCCGCCGCGATAGGTTGGAGCGGTCAATTGGCGGTATTTCAGTTCTCTAAACTAGCCACACCTTGTTATCACTGCCTCTATCCATTCGAAGAACTTGATAGGGCAATGAAATGTTCTGAGTCGAGTGTAATGGGACCAGTAGTGGGGATGATGGGCGTCTATCAAGCTTTAGAGGCGCTAAAGGTCATTACAGACTTAGGTAACAGCAGTCACCCTGAATTGAAGCTATTTGATGGCTTAACTGGACAGTGGCAGTCTCTTAAGATTTCTCATGATGAGACGTGTTCAGTTTGCCGTGATTCGAAGATAACAACAGGAATCAAAAATGATCCAATTTACCGTAAATAACGCACCGAAAGAAACCTCTCACGAGCTTAACCTCATTAGCGTACTTAAAGAGCTAGATATTGAAACGCAAGGCTGCGCGGTAGCAGTAGACGATGAAATTATACCAAGAGCCAAATGGTCGGATTTCACAGTCAAATCCAACATGTCCATCAATGTTTTCCAAGCTATCGCAGGAGGCTAATATGCTCACTATCGCAGGAAAGACCTTTAACTCACGTTTGTTTACTGGAACGGGAAAGTTCGCCGATAAGTCACTCATGATTGCAGCTATTGCTGAAAGTCAGTCAGAGTTGGCAACCATGGCACTTAAACGTGTTGACCTAAACCAACAAGATGACGACATCCTAAGTCCACTTATTGGTAATAACGTAAACCTATTACCTAATACATCTGGGGCGAAGAACGCAAAAGATGCCGTCTTTGCTGCGCACTTAGCGCGCGAAGCGTTAGGCACAAATTGGCTGAAACTTGAAATTCATCCAGACCCAAAATACTTGCTACCAGATCCTATTGAGACCTTGAAGGCGGCGGAGCAGTTAGTAAAAGACGGGTTTGTTGTGCTTCCTTACTGCCACTCAGATCCTACGTTATGCAAGCATCTAGAAGAAGTGGGTTGTGCTGCGGTGATGCCTTTGGGAGCACCCATTGGTAGTAACAAAGGTTTGGTAAGTCGTGATTTCTTAGAAATTATAATCGAGCAGGCTAACGTACCAGTGGTTGTTGATGCCGGAATCGGCGCGCCTTCTCATGCTGCGTTGGCGATGGAAATGGGCGCAGACGCTGTGTTGGTGAATACAGCGATTGCCGCGGCGGCAGATCCAGTTCAAATGGCTCGTGCATTTAAGCTCGCAGTCGAATCTGGACGTTTGGCCTATGAAAGTGGCCTAGCAGGAACGGTAAACCACGCGGTGGCATCCAGCCCGCTAACCGCTTTTCTTGATTCAATGTGAGTTCGATAGATAAAGGTGAAACGATGAGTTTTGTTGAGGAACACGCTAAGTACAACTGGGACGACGTTCGTCTATCAATATACTCGAAAACAGAAAGAGACGTTCAGCGTGCTTTGAGTAAAACCAAGTTAGATCTTGAAGACTTTAAGGCGTTAGTTTCTCCGGCGGCAGAGCCGTACTTAGAGCAATTAGCGCAGCGCTCTTTTGCGCTCACTCGTAAGCGTTTTGGACATACCATGTCGATGTACATTCCATTGTACCTGTCTAATCTCTGTGCCAATGCTTGTACCTATTGCGGTTTCTCAATGGAAAACCGTATCAAACGTAAGACACTCTCTGAAGAGGAAATCAATGCTGAATGCAATGTGATTAAATCTATGGGATTTGACAATATTCTATTGGTAACGGGAGAGCATGAAAACAAAGTAGGGATGAAGTATTTCAAGCAAGTTCTTCCAGCGATCAAAAAGCACTTCAGCTACCTAGCAATGGAAGTTCAACCTTTGGACCAAAATGAGTATGCTGAGCTAAAGCATAGTGGTTTGGATGCGGTTATGGTGTATCAAGAAACCTATAATCGCAGAACCTATGCCGAACATCATTTGCGTGGCAACAAGATGGATTTTGATTATCGGTTAGATACACCTGATAGATTAGCGAAAGCAGGTATCGATAAGATTGGTATTGGCTCGTTGATCGGCTTAGAAGAGTGGCGCACGGACTGCTTTTTTGTAGCAGCGCACTTACAGTACCTAGAAGGCCGTTATTGGAAGTCTCGTTACTCTATCTCTTTTCCAAGACTAAGACCCTGTGAAGGTGCGTTGCAACCAAAATCTGTAATGACAGATAAACAGTTAGTGCAACTAATATGTGCTTATAGATTGTTTAACAATGAAGTTGAGCTTTCTCTGTCTACACGTGAATCTCCAACTTTTCGAGACCATGTTTATCCACTAGGAATCACCAGTATCAGTGCGGCATCAAAAACACAGCCTGGTGGTTACGCTAATGAAGAAGAAGAGCTTGAACAGTTTGCTATTAGTGATGAACGTAGCGCTCGTCTTGTTGCAGAGTCTGTTAAGCAGGTTGGAATGGAACCGGTTTGGAAAGATTGGCACCAATCCTATTCAGGATAAACCGGTATAGTCTATGAAGTGTTTCACGTGAAACAAAAAAAGGAGCTGTTAAACAGCTCCTTTTTAATCTCTCGGGTAAGCTAGCGAACAAGCGGTGCGCAGGCTTGCTCTAACCAATCAAGCGGCTCACCTTCAACAAGTGGCGCTACCTCATCAAACACTTTACGGTGATACGAATCCAGCCAGTTGATTTCTTCATCCGTTAACAATGAGCTAACGATATTTCGCTTATCGATAGGGCAACGAGTCAACGAATCAAAACCAAGCATGCTAGCATCACCTTGTGTCGATTTCTCGATAACCAGTTCCAAATTCTCAATACGGATGCCAAACTCATCAGCGCGATAGTACCCAGGTTCGTTTGACAGTACCATTCCGGCAATGAGTGGAGTGTTATTCACTGCTTTAGCAATGCGTTGTGGTCCTTCATGAACACTTAAGAAATGTCCAACACCATGGCCAGTGCCGTGATCATAGTCAAAACCATTTGCCCACAAATGCTGACGAGCTAAAACATCTAACTGGTGACCACAGGTGCCGTTGGGGAATAGGGCGGATGCAAGAGCAATATGACCTTTAAGCACCAATGTAAACTGGCGCTTCATTTCTTCTGAAGGCGAACCAATAGCGATTGTTCTTGTGATATCGGTAGTACCATCAAGATACTGGCCACCTGAGTCAACCAGATATAGAGTATCTTTAATAATCGCACCAGGGACTTCTTGATTTTCATGGTTGTAGTGACACATCGCGGCATTTCCTGCAGAGGCGGAAATCGTGTCAAAGCTAAGGTCTACGAGTGAGCTATCGAGTTGACGGAATGATTCTAACTTATCGGAGAGAATAGCTTCATCATAGAGATTTCCGCTAGCCACTTCTTTGTCCAACCAAGAGAGGAACTTAACCATCGCAGCACCATCTCGGATGTGACAAGCTTTCATTCCTTCGATTTCTACATCATTTTTAGCCGCTTTTGGCATTAGACAAGGGTCGGCAAGTTGTAACTGTTTCGCTCCGAAAGCCTCAAGCTTTAGTTGGAACCAAGCATTACTGGTTGCTGGGTCCAAGGTGACTTTTTTGCCAGATAGAGCCTCAAGAGCTCGCTCTAAATCGCTAGGGCTACATACTTCAACTCCGTTGCCTACGTGAACGTCGAATGCCGCACGGTCGTCAATTCGTGACTCATCAATGAAGAACTTTGTTGAGCCATCGGAGTAGAGGATGGCATGCGCCAGTAAGACTGGCAGACGAGATACATCAAGCCCACGTACGTTCAGAAGCCAGCAAATCGAATCCAATTCAGTAATGATAGCGGCATCAGCGTCAGAGGCCACTAGTGATTGCCCTAGAGCTGTACGCTTGTCTTGACTACTTTGTCCTACTTTTTCAATAGGCATTAAACGAACTTGGCTTAGCTGAGGTTCTGGACGATCGCTCCAATTAATGTCGATTGGGTTTTGTTCTGTTGCGACCAGTTCGAACTTACTACCCAATTGAACTAAGGCACCTTGATACCAGCTGCCACGGTGCATGCGTGGGTCTATACCAATACGAGAACCGACAGGAAGTGTCTCGGTTACCCATTTAATTGGTGGTTGCTCAATGAGGTGGCAGTATTCAAAAATACCATCAGGTACTTGTTTTCTTACTTGCACCGTATAACGGCCATCGACAAAAATGGCCGCATTTTCGCGAGTCACAACAGCAGCGCCTGCTGAACCAGTAAACTGCGTTAGCCAATGTAGACGCTCATTATGAGCGGGTACATACTCGCCCAAGTACTCGTCTTCGTGTGCGACGATAAACGCATCAAGATCGTTTGCTACAAGCCAAGCTTGAACCAGCTCAACTCGGCGAGAAATTTGTTCCTGCATCTGTTATTCCTTCATCATGGCGAAACAAGTCACCTGGTAGTATTTGCCCTATAAGCTAGCGCTTTTGCCGCCCATATACAATCGATTCCGGTGGCTGCGAAATAAGGTTTCAACAATCAAAACCCGACGTCAAACGTTATACGGGTTATCTCAGGTGTAATGTCTTCTGACGGATAATATCAATCAGCCAAGTTAACGCGGGATCGCGATTTCTGTCCTTATGCCAAAAGAGTGTGTACGCCATCGGAGGAAACTCTAAAGGTAAAGGAAGCACGGTAAGCCCCATCTGCTCCGCGACTAGGTGTACGAAGTGTCGAGGTGCGGTAAAGACAAAGTCGGTGTAACTGCAAAGTGCTGCGGCATTATTGAAGTCAGGAACGGTGATTGCGATATCGCGCTCTCTGCCCATATCTGAGAGTTTGTAGTCTAATAACCATCGATCACTTCCATCACAACGAACTTGTACATGGCGAAGCGACAAGTAGGTTTCCAAATTCCAAGGCTTAGATAGCACAGGGTGATTTGCGCGGACTAAACACATTTGGTTGTCACGATACACTTCAAGCTCTTGGATATCATCAGGTGGATACATGGTTCGAACTGCATCTCTAATATCGATGTCTTTACCTGTAATCCCTAAATCAAGTTCACCTTTTTGCATTCTTTCAAACGTCAGCTCAGTCCAAGAGTGGGTGCTAATGCTGAGGTTTGGTCCTTGTCCAAAAATAGCTGGTAAGAAGTGCGGCATAATAAGCGGATAAACGCTTTCTACCGCCGCAATATGGAATCGATATTCACTGGTAGTAGGCGAGAACTCGGGTGGTTCAGTTATCGATTGCATGTGAGTCACTAGAACTTCGAGCTTAGGTTTGAGCTGCAATGCCCGTGGTGTAGGCACCAGACCATGTGCATGGCGAGTAAATAATGGGTCGTCGAAAAGCACTCTGAGTTTGGCAAGTGATTTACTAACGGCCGATTGACTTAGGCATAAGCGGTTCGCAGCGCGAGTCACGTTACATTCTTCAAGCAACACATTCAGACACAACAATAAGTTAAGATCAATTCGGCTCAGCTTTTCGAGATTCATGTTAAGACATTCCTAGTGGGAATAATACTAATGAGTATAAACCATTTCTGTTCATATCATAACAAGACTAAACTCTGCGCAAACAATCTAAAGTTATCTTATCTGTAAGAGGCAAATACCTTGCAAACGGCACCGTCAAAAATCCAAATCGCAGCGTTAGTTATGCTGGTATTCTTTAGCCCACTGGCTATCGATATTTATCTTCCAGCGCTAACACAAATCTCTACGGCTTTCGATGTAGAGCATACGTTAGCGCAAGATACGATTACGTGGTTCCTATTTGCTATGGGTGTAGGACAAGTGTTTGCAGGTCCCCTTGCGGATAAACTTGGACGTCGAACGGTTGCTCTCGGCGGTATAGCTATCTATGGATTGAGTGCTTGCTTGGCGTGGGCGGCTCAATCAATTGATTGGATGCTTGCTGCTAGGTTGCTGCAAGGCTTAGGTGCGTGCGCGACATCTGTGGCAGCCTTTGCAACCGTTCGCGACATGTATGGGCCAGAGAAAAGCGGCAAGGTGATCAGTTATCTTAATGGCGCTATCTGCTTTATTCCTGCGTTAGCACCGATCTTGGGCAGCTACCTGACCCAACAATATGGCTGGCGTGCTAACTTTAGCTTTATGGCTGGCTTCGCGCTGTTCGTTGGTGTTTTAGTGCTATTCAACATGCGGGAGACCAACCCTAAACAAGAAGGACAGCAGTACTTTGCGCTGTCGCGCTACATCGATGTACTGCGAACTCCGACGTTCGTTTTCCATGCGTCGTTATGCTTATTAGCCATGGGTGTTATCTTAGCTTATGTCACCTCAGCCCCAGTGGTTTTGATGGACAAGATGGGACTAACGATGAATGAGTTTACCTACTGGTTTGGTTTGAATGCGGTCTTTAACATTGCGGCATGTATGCTAGCGCCTAAGATTATGGATAAAATAGGTACTCACAAAACACTACAATTAGGTATTACCACACTATTAGTTGCTGGTGGGTTAATGGCGTGGGGTGCACGTTTTGCAACACCTGCATCATTTATGCTTCCTGTGATTATGTCGTCAATTGGCTTCGCGTTGATTCTAGGAGCTTCCGCAGGAAAAGCGTTGGCACCATTTGGAGATAAAGCGGGTACAGCTGCAGCATTGTTGGGTCTGTTTCAAATGAGTGGCTCTGGATTACTCGTGGGGACGATGCAAAGAGCGGGTCTTGATGCGCCTTATATGATCGCAATGCAAATGTGGTTAGTGTTGCCTGCGTTATTTATCCTAAGATCGAAAGTTGGCAAAGGTTGGCATCAAACTGTAAAAATCGGCTAATTAAAAAACGATTTTGTTTTCCAATTAAAGAAACAGGTGTATATTTAGCAATAAACACACCGTATTAATTATTAACTGGATAAACGCAGTAATGTCTTTGACAACTTACGAAATGGCTCGCATTCTCGAGCAGATGGAAGAGTCTCCAGAAAAAATCATGTTTGGTAAATTGCTTAATGAATTAGGCAATCAGAGCGAAGAGCGCATCCGCAGTGCCGCTAAACAAGTACCAATCCACATGTTGCGTGATATCGTGTATCAATTTCAGAGAGTCATTGAGTCTCGCAAAGGTGAACAAGTTCAGTTATTAGCGAAAGAACTTTCTGACCAAGGTATTTCCGCAGAAGAACTTAAAGAGTTTCTGGCGAATAAATAAATCACATCCCAAAATAACCCCGCTTATCTAAGCGGGGTTATTTTTTCCATTCTTATTAATGCTAATTGAATTTAGAGCGGATAAGTTTATCTGCAGATATTGGTCCCGGTCCCCAAACGACAACTATCAAGATCATTAGTCCCCATAATTGATGATCATAAAAGCCTTTTTCCCAAAGTAGCGGGTAAGAAACAACCGCAATGATATTAAACACAAATAATATTGCTGCCATTGGGCGGGTAAACAAACCGAGAACCATGAAGACAGGCAACACCAATTCTGCTGCTGTTCCCATATAAGCCGCTAGCTCCCAAGGAATAAGAGGGACGTGATACTCATACTCAAACAAGTAGAGAGTACTGTCCCAGGAAGCAATCTTGGTGAGTCCCGAATTAAAAAATACCCATGAAACCCAAAGTCGACAGAACACTAATAATAAGGGCACAAAGCCGCGTTGTAGCGCTTCGATAAGGTTGTCATAAGTCGTGAGCCAGTGTGTTACTTTCGTATTCATACCATACTCCTTGGATTGCTTTCGTCGAATAGAGTGAACCCGGCTACAACGTCCCACGTAAGCAAGTTTGGTAGTTCAGATAGTAGAGCGGGATTTATTCGCTTTAATGGATTGCCATGGCTTATCTCGACCCATAGCTGTTGAAGTTGATTATTCAGAATGTGTAGCGTTGGTTGAGCAGAACCTCGTTTGACCATGAGTAGCGTTTCGGCTTGGTTAATGTCTAGGTTATCGAATTCATGGTCTTTTACTGCTTGGAAAAGACTACCGATGGCATAATTCGAGTAGATTAAGTGACTAGAAGGTTTCACATGAAACACTAAGTCTGAATGTTGACTTTCTGGCACGGACGCCAAATTGACGATAGGTTCCAGACCTTCTTTTAAAGTAACGTCTTCTGCTCTTTGCAGTTCGTCTAATGACCATTCAATCGCCATCACATCCAGCAGATATGGCACAGCAAGCGTGATGTTTTCAAGTTGGCTCACAGAGTCAGCAAACCCGGCTCCATAAGTCATAACATTACCGGAGCGCGGAGGATGTTGAGTAATATGGTGCTTTGCCATCGAATCAAAACATTCATCGCCAACCAGTTGGCGTGTTATCGGATAGCAAGCTGCTAGTACCTCAGATAAGCTAACAACAAAGTTATTTCGGTAGATCTGGATTCGATCAATCGCGGTAAAATGATCGGATAAAATGTCACAGTCCTCTCCGGTGCTTTGATAGAGGAGTGCCTGACTGAATCGCTGTTGGAGCTCGTTAAGCGTCATTGTTATGCACTCCTTAGCGTTTGAGTAAGGGGGACTTCAAGTAAAATGTCGATGGCTTTATTGGCTTCTTCTAATAGCACTTGCGGAGCAGGGATGTCTAAATCCCATTCGATCAAGGTTGGAACTGGTGTATTAATACGATTCCAGTCTTTATAGATCTGCCAAACTTCATCGGACACTCGGGCACTGTGTGTATCAATCCAAATCTCTCCTTGCTCTAATTGCTTACGAGTAAATCCGGCTAGATGAATTTCGTCGACAGTAGTAGGGTCAATGGCCGCCAAGTACTGATTAGTATCGTACTGATGGTTGAAGCAGGAGACGTGCACATTGTTTAGATCGAGCAATAAACGACAATCTGTTTGCCGCTGTACTTCCGCCAGAAATTCCCACTCGGGAATCGTCGAATGATTGAAACGAAGATAACTAGACGGATTCTCTATTAACAGTGGGCGTTGAATGGCGTCTTGAACCTGCTGTACATTACGACAAAAAAGTTGCAGTGCTTCTTCAGTGTAAGGCAGAGGTAATAGGTCATTGAAATAGTGACCACCATGCTCACTCCAACTTAGATGATCGGAAACAACGAACGGCTGGATTTCACGGATTAATTGTTGGAGTGACAGTAAATGCGATTGGTTGACTTTACTGGTAGAGCCGAGTGACAAGCCAATACCATGACAGCTTATCTCTACCTGTTCTCGAATTGCCAATAACTGCTGATACTCCGTGCTGTTTGTTTGGAAGTAATTCTCACTATGAATCTCTAACCAACCAACTTGATTAGCATTGTGTTCGAAGTAGTCGAGGTGAGGTGTACGTAGACCCACACCGACTAATTGAAATGCCTGACTTCGATCCATTGTGATCTCCCTGATCTGTTGCGTATTGTGAGTAAGCTGTAGAAAAGTGAAAGGGCGCTCTATGACGCCCCTTCGTGTAGCTTGTAACTTGAAAATGGATGAACAAACAAAGTTACAAATAAGCTAAGCTGCAAGCAGTATTGCTTTCGGCTTTGGGGGCTTACTATGCAGATTCAGTACTACCACCTGTAAGCTTGCCACATAGCCCTTTTGGTACCACGACAAACGCGTCTTTTTGATTATCTTCTTTGGCTGTACCAGCACATGAGCTTGTTTTTGTAGCACAGTCATTTTTACCTGCTTTTGATACGCCGTAGCATTTCTCTTTTTCTGCAGCATGAGCTGGAGCGGCAGTAAGCATAGTGCCACCTAGAGCGATTAGACCGGTAACTGCAGCAGTGATAGCTAGATTTGTAGTTTTCATAGTAACTTCCTCGAGACTTGATCCTTGTGGTTTCTTTTCACAAGCGCTTAGTTGCGACTTGCTTATTCAATAGGATAGGAAGGGCTTCGAAAATCTTTCAATTTATTCACAAAATATTTAAAAAAGTGTTAAATATTATTTTATTTTGTTGATTTTTAAGAATTTAAATCAAAATAAAAAAACTGATATTTTTCTGAAACCAGAAGACTGTTTGAGTTATAATCAATCGATATGTATAAATAACCAGTAGCTAAGTATCATGGATCCATCTCTTCTTCTCGACGGCCTTAATGACAAACAACGTGAAGCTGTTGCAGCTCCTTTAGAGCATATGTTGGTGCTAGCTGGTGCTGGTAGTGGTAAAACTCGCGTACTTGTTCATCGTATCGCTTGGTTAATGTCAGTGGAAAATGCCTCTCCGTTCTCCATCATGTCAGTGACCTTCACCAATAAAGCTGCTGCAGAGATGAGAGGGCGAATCGAAGAGTTAATGATGGGCAGTTCGTCGGGGATGTGGAATGGTACTTTCCATGGTATTTGCCATCGTATACTGCGCGCTCATTATCTTGATGCGAAACTGCCAGAAGACTTTCAAATTCTAGACTCTGACGATCAGCAACGCCTACTGAAGCGATTGATAAAAGCTCAGAATCTAGATGAGAAACAGTGGCCAGCACGTCAGGCTGCATGGTGGATCAATGGTAAGAAAGATGAAGGTTTGAGGCCTCAACACATTGATAGCTATCAAGATCCTGTAACGAAGACCTATTTGCAAATCTATACCGCCTATCAAGAAGCGTGCGACCGAGCAGGGCTGGTGGACTTTGCCGAAATCTTGCTGCGCGCTCATGAGCTACTACGTGACAACAAATTTGTTCGCGAGCACTATCAAGCTCGCTTTAAACACATTTTGGTGGATGAGTTCCAAGACACCAACAACATTCAATATGCTTGGCTACGAATGATGACGGGCCCTGATTGTAAGGTAATGATTGTTGGTGATGATGACCAATCTATTTATGGCTGGCGCGGCGCTAAAGTCGAGAACATCCAGAAATTCCTCGATGAATATTTGGGCGCTACTACCATTCGTCTCGAGCAGAACTATCGCTCAACCAAGACCATTCTAGAAGCGGCCAATGAACTGATTGCTAATAACACAGAGCGTATGGGTAAAGAGCTGTGGACAGACGGTAATGAAGGCGAAAAAATCTCGGTTTACTCTGCTTACAATGAGTTAGATGAAGCGCGCTTTGCAGTCAATAAAATCAAAGAGTGGCAGGAAACAGGCGGTAGTCTAACGGACTGCGCGATGCTATATCGAAATAACGCCCAGTCTCGTGTTTTAGAAGAAGCGCTTATTCAAGCTCAACTGCCGTATCGAATCTACGGTGGTATGCGATTCTTCGAGCGTCAAGAAATCAAAGATGCACTTGGTTACCTACGATTGATTGCCAACCGCAATGACGATGCGGCGTTTGAACGTATCGTAAATACCCCAACTCGTGGTCTTGGAGATAAAACGCTGGATACCATTCGTTTCGCTGCGCGAGATCGCGGTGCGACATTATGGGAAGCGAGTAATGCATTGCTGGAAGAGAAGGTATTAGCTGGGCGCGCAGCAGGAGCGTTATCGCGTTTCATCGAACTTATTAATGCATTAGAAGACGATACCTTTGAATCGGCACTGCATGAGCAAACCGACCATGTTATCAAAACCTCAGGTTTGTTCTTGATGTATGAGCAGGAAAAAGGTGAGAAATCCAAAGCACGTATTGAAAACTTGGAGGAACTGGTTACCGCAACTCGTCAATTCGAAAAGCCGGAAGAGGCTGAAGATATGACATTGCTGACCGCATTCCTAACCCACGCCGCCCTCGAAGCGGGTGAAGGTCAGGCAGATGAGTTTGATGATGCAGTGCAATTAATGACGCTCCACAGTGCTAAAGGGTTAGAGTTCCCAATGGTATTTATGGTTGGGGTAGAGGAAGGCATGTTCCCAAGTCAGATGTCAGCAGAAGAAGCGGGCAGGTTAGAGGAAGAGCGCCGCTTGTGTTACGTAGGTATGACGCGTGCGATGGAAAAACTCTTTATAACCTATGCAGAAATGCGTCGTCTGTACGGTCAAGATAAATACCACAAGCCATCGCGATTTATTCGTGAACTGCCGGAAACATGTCTGCAAGAAGTACGGATGAAAGCACAGGTCAGCAGACCAACAAGCTCGGGGCGATTTAGTCAAACTGAGGTGAAGAACAACTTCAATGAAACCGGATTTAATTTGGGAGCGCGAGTGAAGCACCCGAAATTCGGCGAAGGAACGATTATTAACTTTGAAGGTAGTGGGCCGCAAAGTCGAGTTCAAGTAGCCTTTAATGGCGAAGGGATTAAGTGGTTGGTTACTCAATACGCGAAGCTTGAGCAGCTTTAGGTTCCCCATGATCCAAATACTAAAAAAGCAGCTCAGGCTGCTTTTTTTATTTGTGCTTTACGAGTTCAGTTCTAACCTGGGATACAGATAAAGAAAAACCCCGAGGGCTTACGCCCTGCGGGGTTATGGTCTTACTCGCAGCAATCCGGCTACTATAGGTGCTCCATGCATCTAATCCTTGATAGTGTGCTGTATTCCTTCAGCGTATTCCTTTCGTCGCCTTCCTAGCGGTGTCCATTGGTCTTATCCTGACCTGCTAACAATCCTCGTTAGCGCACTTCACTTGATCCCTGAGCGGTGTCCCTGACATCTTCCTGATGTTAAGTCCTTGCCTCATCCAGAGGTGTCCATTGTCTTTCCTTAATAGTAACCATCCTAGTTACTATTGCGTCCATTCAATGTCCAATTCGCTTTCCGTGCCGACCATTCATCCTGAATAACCGTATCTTCTTCCTGAAGATGCCCAAATCCCTGAGCTTTTCCTGTTCCGTGTCAGATTCCTTCCGACATGGTTAATATTAAATGATACTCGCTTTAGAGCAATCGCGTTGAGGCGAAAAAGTCCCGTATCTTATCAATGAGAAAAATCGACAATTATTTAAAATCAATAACTTATTGTTAATCTTGGTCTAAGTCTTGGAGTACAAAGCGATAATGACCTACCGCTTTGTGAGAGATCTCTTACACGAAGAGTGTCGAATGGAGTAAGCTGCTCTTACAGCGACAGCAGAACCTGCAATAAGATCGTCAAACCAATGCCAGAAAAGAGCAATCCACACAAAGCATCAATGTAGATTGAGGCGGATCCTAACTTACGTTGCATACGTTTTGTCGAAAGTGCCCAGGCTAAAAACGAGAACCACACAAGAGATAATGACCATAGAATGGCTAACGCCATCAACTTACCTGGAACTGACATGGAAGATGGCACCAACGTCGACATCAAACTAATAAAAAACACCAAGGCTTTAGGGTTGAGGATATTGGTTGTAAAGCCTCGAGAGAAAGCTTGTCGTCGACTCGATAGTAATAAACTCGGGTCGTTAGCTAACTCCGCTGGCTGGTGGCGCAATCCCCAGCGTGAAACAACAGAGCGTAATGCACCGATTCCCAGATAGAGCAGATAGCTACCACCAGCGATTTGGACCATGGCAAACAGTGTTGGGTGTTGGTGAACAACATAGCTCACACCAGTTAAACTTAAGATGGAGTGCAATAAGATGCCAAATGACAAGCCTAAAGCGATGTAGAAGCCAGTCTGACGACCAAACCGCGTGGCATTTTGTACCACTAAAGCAAAGTCGGGCCCAGGACTCATGAGAGCAATGAAATGAACTGTTGCCAGTGTCATCAGGATTGTGATTTCGTTCATGTTGGATATAGCTTGTTAGTTGATATGGGAAGGTGAAATGCCGTAGACGTTACGAAAAGCCTTACTAAAGTGCGCTTGGTCATAAAAGCCAGTTTGCAATGCAACTTGAGCGGAGGGCTGACCAGCTTTAACTAACGCCATACTTTTTTCCAAGCGAAGGCGAGTTAACCAAGCGTGTGGAGACATGCCCGTCGCTTGCTTAAAAAGGCGCTGGAATTGCCTTTCACTGAGGTCGCACAATTTAGCCAACTGCTCCAAACGGATTGGTTGGTCAAGATGGCTCATCACATAGTCACGAACTTGCGTTAGCTGTTTAGTACCAATAGGTTGTACATAAGCACAAGTAGGTTTAGCGTGCCTATTGAGCAGTTGCTCAAAGCTTTCATGCGGTAAACAATCACGCGCGAGAGCGCTGATGTTTTCATCACTCAACGCTAAGTGGGTGTTAAGTAAGGCACGAAACAGCATTGGCTCTTGAACAATTGGACTGTGAAAGCCCAATTGACCTTGGTGGTTGCTGGGCTTGAGTTGTGATAACCAGTGTGGTGATACAGCAAGTACTTTGACTTCATAGCCTTCATCAAAGCGAGCTTGGCCATCGTGCAATTCATCCGGTGGCATCAATACCAAGTCTCCAGGTCCACTGGTATAGCATTGACCTTTTAAATGAAATTGCTGTTGGCCATTGACGATCAAACCAAAATGATAATCGAGATGATAGTGTTTCTGAAACGCAAACTCTTTGTAACAACCACTGATTAAATTGATATCAGGGATTGGCGAAGACAGGTAACTAATCTGCTGCAAAATAACCTCCTAATATCAATCCAATGGTGTCAGTTTATCGTTCAGAGACATAAGGCGTCTTGTAAAAAACGGACACCCTATAGGATTACTGAGCGTTAATTCTTTTGTTGGTCCGGCTGGTTTTAATGCCATCAAAACTGAACACGACCAGTGCACCCCAAATAAAGCCGAACGTCAGTGCCTTGTCTAAAGTGAACGCTTCACCGTAAACCAGCACGGCTAGCAAGAACATCAAACTAGGGCCGATGTACTGGAAAAAGCCGAGTGTCGATAGCTTCAGACGTGTCGCTGCACCCGTGAAACACAACAAAGGCAGTGTGGTCACAATACCGGCAGAAATCAACAGTATGTTTAGTGTGGCTGGATTTGCCAACATGTTTGAGGTTGGGGTGCTGGCAATGAACAACACATAAATTGCGGCAGCTGGCAGCATGACTAAGGTCTCGATAAACAGTCCCGTCTGTGCATCCAAACTGACCTTCTTCCTTAATAAACCATACAAACCAAAGCTCATCGCTAGCGCAAGGGCAACAATAGGTACCGAGCCAAAGGCAATAAGTTGAATCAGTACTCCGATGGTTGCCAGAGCGACCGCAAACCACTGTAGCTTTCTTAGTCGCTCTCCTAAGAACAACATCCCTAGAATCACATTAATCAATGGGTTGATGTAATAACCAAGGCTAGCGTCAAGCATGTGGTTTGCATTTACCGCCCAAATGAAAATCAGCCAATTCACACCGACGAGCAAAGCGGTTGTGATCAAATAGCCCATCTTTTTTTTAGAACGAAATACGTCTCTCACACTGCGCCAACGACGGCCTAAATGCAGTAGTGCAGTCAATAAAAAGAACGACCAAATAACACGGTGACTTAAAATCTCTAGCGGCGATACTTCAGACAGCGCTTTGAAGTAAATAGGGGCAATACCCCACATGGTATAGGCACCGATCGCTAATAGTACGCCTTGTTTGGCTTTTTGTTGTTCTTCTAGTGACATGCAAATTTTCTCAAGAGCGGGCCATGAAGGCCATAAAGGGAGGAAAGGTCTTGAGTATAACGTGTTGTCATCCATTGGACTAATTATTGCGCGTTTAGCGGACGTTTTTTATTAGTGTTGGCCATGATTATGAGTTTCTTTCCCATAGGAACATCTCTACAATGTAGCGTTTTCGACCTACCATTTTCTCGGGATATTGCATGACCGCTGTGTTACTTGCTGAACAATCTGAATCTCAACCAAGTTCACAGTCTGTTTTGGAATCGGTGTTCGGCTATCAAGAATTTCGTCCCGGACAGCAGGAAGTTATCGATAGCGCCATTGAGGGCAATGATGGCCTAGTCATTATGCCCACGGGTGGTGGTAAATCTCTGTGTTATCAGATTCCGGCCTTAGTTCGCAGTGGTATTACGCTGGTGATCTCTCCACTTATTTCGCTGATGAAAGACCAAGTGGATCAGTTAAAGGCTGATGGCGTTGCTGCTGAGTGCATTAACTCAACCCAATCTAAAGAAACCCTGATTGATATCTACCGCCGTATGAACAACGGTCAACTGAAGCTGATTTACGTATCGCCAGAACGAGTGTTAATGCACGACTTCATTGAACGTCTAGAGCATCTTGAGTTGTCGATGATAGCGGTCGATGAAGCGCACTGTATTTCTCAATGGGGACATGACTTTAGGCCAGAATATGCAGCCTTGGGCCGTTTAAAGGAGTGGTTCCCTTTTGTTCCTATGGTGGCGCTGACTGCCACTGCAGATGACGCAACTCGTAAAGACATTATCCACCGTCTTAATCTCAATAATCCCCATGAATATCTTGGCAGTTTTGACCGTCCTAATATCCGCTATACGCTAGTGGAGAAACATAAGCCAGTTTCTCAGATAGTGCGCTTCTTAGGGGAGAATAAAGGAGGCAGTGGCATCATCTATTGCGGCAGCCGTAAGAAAGTCGAGATGTTGACCGAGAAGCTGTGCGCCAACCATGTGCGTGCTGCAGGCTATCATGCTGGCATGGATATGGATGAAAGAGCCTATGTCCAAGACGCGTTTCAACGTGATGATATTCAAGTAGTTGTTGCGACAGTCGCCTTTGGTATGGGGATTAACAAACCCAATGTGCGTTTCGTCGCGCATTTTGATATACCTCGTAATATTGAGTCTTACTACCAAGAAACTGGGCGAGCGGGGCGTGATGGATTGCCAGCAGAAGCAATGATGCTCTATGACCCTGCCGACATTGGTTGGCTGCGCCGTATGTTGGATGAAAAAGAAGAAGGGCCACAAAAGCAGGTAGAAAGTCATAAGCTCAACGCCATGAATGCGTTTGCTGAAGCGCAGACATGCCGACGCCAAGTGCTGTTGAATTACTTCGGTGAGTATAGTGAGAAGCCATGCGGCAACTGCGATATATGTCTCGACCCTCCGAAACATTTTGATGCGACGCAAGAAGCGCAAAAAGCGTTGTCTTGTGTCTATCGTGTCAACCAGAGCTTTGGTATTAGCTATGTGGTTGAAGTGTTGCGTGGTATGTCGAACATTCGTATTCGTGAACATGGACACGACAAGCTGACGACTTATGGCATTGGACGTGATCATAGTCATGATTACTGGGTAAGCATATTTAGGCAGCTAATACACAAAGGTTTGCTTAGCCAAAATATCACCCGAAACTCGACATTGCAGCTGACCGAAGAGGCACGCCCTCTGTTACGTGGAGAAAACAGCCTAGAGTTGGCAGTGCCTCGACTGGATACGGCTGCACGAAGTGCCAAATCTGACAAACTTGCTTCTAAGCATTACGATAAGAAGCTGTTTGCCAAACTGCGTAAGCTACGTAAGTCGATTGCCGACGAAGATGGTTTACCTCCTTATGTCGTCTTCAGTGATGCAACCCTGATTGATATGGCAGAAATACTGCCTACCTCTTACGGTGAAATGCTGGCAGTGAACGGCGTTGGTGAACGTAAATTAGAGAAGTATGCTGACCCTTTCCTTGATCTAATACAGGAGCATTTGACCCAACATGGCTGATTTTGGTTTGCGAGATTATATCGAGGCGGAAGGGAAGTTGGTGCTTGTTACACCAAGCTTTGATTTTGACAGTTTTGATACCATAGCCAGTTCTTTAGTTGCTCAGTTATCTGCCACTGTGGTTGAGAAACAATGGGATGCGGATATTCACACGTGGCTGGTGGATTTTGAAGGCTGCCGAATGTTATTAAAGGGCGAGCATTACAGTGAACTCATGTGGTTTGAGGCGCTAGATGTTACTGGTAGCAAAGACGAATTTGATTTTCTTGCGAGTATATTTCGACGCGGATTCTAGTCTATTTTCATCAGTAAACGTTTGCTCTATATCGAACTATTGCACCTAAAATTGATTAATGTATAATCGCCCGCCGCTACTTAAGTAGCCAACAAACACTTAATTTTAGTAACCAGAGGCTGTGCCTCACCTTGGGTTCCCTCAACCCCAAGCAAAACGAAAAAGGTACAATATGAGCCCGTTTTCTCCTGCGCAACAGCGCAAAGCCCTAACATTTTTAGTTCTCTTTCACCTAGTGATTATTGCATCCAGTAATTATCTAGTGCAGCTACCCTTTACTATTTTTGGTTTCCACACCACGTGGGGCGCTTTTACTTTTCCTTTTATCTTCTTAGCGACCGACTTGACCGTTCGTATTTTCGGTGCTGGGTTAGCGCGTAGAATCATTTTCCTAGTTATGTTGCCAGCGTTGGTGGTGTCATATGCGCTATCGGTACTGTTCTTTGAAGGTCAGTTTCAAGGGTTGAGTCATCTGGGAGAGTTTAACTTGTTTGTCGCGCGTATTGCGGCGGCAAGTTTTATGGCATATCTATTAGGACAGATTCTTGATGTTCATGTATTCAACCGCTTACGTCAAATGAAGCAATGGTGGGTGGCACCGACCTGTTCGACACTATTTGGTAATGCGCTTGATACCTTAGCCTTCTTTGCTATCGCATTTTACCAGAGCCCAGATCCATTTATGGCTGAACATTGGACAGAAATCGCCTTAGTCGACTACGGCTTTAAGTTAGTGATCAGTCTTGGCTTATTTGTGCCTATGTATGGTGTGCTATTGAACTTCTTAGTGAAGAAGTTAACCGCAGTAAACCCGAATATTTCGGTTACCGGTGTGAACGCCTAGTCGGCAAACAAATAAAAAAATCCCGAACCTGATGTTCGGGATTTTTTTTAATCTTCGTACGATCTGTTATAGCGCTTGAATGTCGAGCGGCCAGCCCATGTCGGACTGACGGTTCGATTCAATTTCCAATTCTGCAGCAGACAATGGGTTTTGCTCTAGCCACAGTTTATCTATCGAAAGGGTAAGTCGGTTATCTTTGCATGCTACTGAGATATTTGGCTGTAACTCTCGTTTACGTCTATGAGTGATAATTACCGCTAAACGTAATAGTCGTAGTACACGCTCGGCACTTTTATTTGACAGCGCATGTTGCGCTGGCAAAGGACTAAGCTGATCCTTATAACGACGTACAACTTCTGCTAACAGGTGTTTTTGTGCACGAGTAAAACCCGGCAAATCTAAGTTGGTTAGTAAGTACGCACTATGTTCGCCAGCCTTTTTGAAATCGAGAGTAAGACCAATTTCATGAAGCTTGGATGCGCATTCAAGCAAAGCTGGTGCTTGTGGCTCCTCGAGCCAGGTATCACCACCACAATCTTTGAGCAGTTGCAGAGCCGTAGTTGCGACCTGTTCGCCATATTCCACATCTAACTGACAGCGCGATTGAACGCTATTGATGGTTCGAGCACGGATGTCATCTTGTTGCAACTCTTCGACCATGTCATACACCATGCCTTCGCGCAGTGCGCCTCCGGCCAGCGTCATAGAGTCAATGTTAAGCAGTTCAAAGATGGCAATCAGAATAGACAAACCACTAGGGAATACTAGTGCGCGTTCTAGAGTTAGGCCGTCGATATCCAGCTCTTCCAAATGATCGGCTTGCATGGCTTGTTTTTGAAGACGCTTTAGTTTGGCATGAGTGATGACTTCATCCATACCTTGAGCCAGCATGATCTCTTGTAGAGCTTGCACGGTACCACTAGCGCCAACACAAACATCCCAACCAATACGCTGGTAGTTGTCGAGAATCGGTGCGAGTGCTTGCTTAGCTCCTTCAATGGCACGTTCAAAGTTAGCTTTATTAAGCTGGCGGTCTTTGAAGTAATGCTCAAGCCAAGTCACGCAGCCCATTTTTAGACTGGTGAGAGCTTTAGGCTCAAAGCCTTCACCAATAATAAGCTCTGTACTTGCGCCACCAATATCGACCACTAATCTACGGCCAGTCCCGCCCGAGGTATGGGCGACACCTTTGTAGATGGTTGCAGCTTCTTCTTCACCACAGATGACTTGTATTGGATAACCAAGAATGTCATTGGCTTTCTCCAAGAAAACATCCACATTGGTCGCGGTTCTCAGAGTCGCGGTCCCAACGATACGAATATTTTCTTTCGGGATATCTTGTAGCCTTTCCGCAAAGAGGCTTAAACATTCCCAACCGCGTTGCATCGCTTCTTGGCTAAGCGCTAACTCGGCATCTAGACCAGCGGCTAAACGAACTTTCCGTTTAATTTTAGCCATCGTTTGAACACTGCCATCAATATGACGAACCACCAACATATGGAAACTGTTGGAGCCTAAATCAATGGCAGCGTAGAGTGGCGAAGAATTCACTGCGAGACTCATAAATACTGCTTACTTCCTGTTAAGATCGTTGCGCTCTTGGCCTTCTTTGAGGCTTTCTGTTTGACGGTCTTGAGCCACCAGTGTTGGTACGGCGCTGACCTGAGTTACGGCTTTTCAGAACTAGTGGCGCAGGCAGTTCTGTAAGTAGTGCACTGGAATCGTAGTCTGAGACGGGGATTTGGTGCTCAATGTACTCTTCAATTGCTGGCAAATTGATCGCGTATTCTTCACAAGCAAAGCTGATGGAGTGACCACTTGCACCAGCACGGCCAGTACGGCCAATACGGTGAACGTAATCTTCACAATCGTCAGGCAAGTCGTAATTGAATACGTGAGTTACTTGAGGAATATGCAGACCACGAGCTGCCACATCGGTCGCAACCAGAATATCGACATCACCACGAGTAAATTGCTCTAGGATTTTCTCACGTTTCTTCTGGGGAACATCACCAGTCAGCAGGCCGACACGGTGGCCGTCGGCAGCTAGGTGCCCCCAAACTTTCTCACACTTGTGTTTAGTGTTAGCAAAGATGATAGCGCGGTCTGGCCACTCTTCTTCCACGAGTGTCTGTAGCAGAGCCATTTTTTCATTGTTCGATGGGTAGAACAGCTCTTCTTTAATTCGGTGACCAGTTTTTTGCTCTGGCTCGACAACGACGTGCTCAGGGTTGTGCATGTGTTCGAATGCCAGTTCTTGAACGCGATAAGACAATGTTGCAGAGAACAGCATGTTCAAACGGTCTTTTGGCTCAGGCATGCGACGGAACAAAAAGCGAATGTCTTTAATGAAACCAAGATCGAACATGCGGTCGGCTTCATCCAATACCACTGCTTGGATGTTGTTGAGGTTGAAAACACGCTGTTTGTAGAAATCGATAATACGACCACAGGTACCGATAAGGATATCGACGCCTTCTTCGAGTTTAGCCAGCTGCTTATCGTAGCTGTCGCCGCCGTAGGCGAGTGCAGTCTTTAGCCCTGTACTCTCAATCAACGGCTTGGCATCGTTTTGGATCTGGATAGCAAGTTCGCGAGTCGGAGCCATGATAATCGCACGCGGTTGGTTTGGCTTGCGGCCATCATGTTCTGGCGTTGTTAGTAGGTGATTAAAAGTAGCAGTTAAAAACGCAAGCGTTTTTCCAGTCCCGGTTTGGGCCTGTCCTGCAATATCTCGGCCGGCGAGCAGTACCGGCAACGCCAAGGCTTGGATAGGGGTACAATACTCGAACCCTTTTTTTTCCAATCCTTCAATGATTTGCGGCTGCAAATCTAATTCGGCGAACTTTTGCTCTGTGATATGCGTCTTTTTCATCGGTATAGAATATCAGCTTAAGCTTGCAATACGAAGGTAAATACATTCCAATAGGAGATCTAATTGTTGGTGATTATCTCATCAATACAAAAAATATCGGAGTGAAAGATGAGTGAAAAGATTTTGCAGCTGACGGATGACGGTTTTGAAACTGACGTAATTAACGCTGCAGGCCCGGTTCTTGTTGACTTCTGGGCGGAGTGGTGTGGTCCTTGTAAAATGATTGCCCCAATCCTCGATGAAATCGCAGATGAGTACGAAGGCAAACTCACTATCGGTAAACTTAACATTGACCAAAACGCAGGTACTCCACCTAAGTTTGGTATTCGCGGTATCCCAACGCTACTTCTTTTCAAAGATGGTGGCGTAGCAGCAACGAAAGTTGGTGCGCTATCAAAGACTCAACTTAAAGAGTTCTTGGATGCGAATCTATAATGAAAAGTAACGAAAACCGTGTATCTTAACAAATACACGGTTTTGTTTTTTTCAAAGCTAGACTAGACTCAGTTTTAGTGATAATTTATCGCACGTTAAATAAACAAGTGTTCACTTCTTGGTCGATCCTGAGACCAAATCCTTCTTAACAACAAAACAGATCCTATTTTGACTAAACAAACATCCACCACAATGAACTTAACAGAATTGAAGAACAGACCTGTTTCTGAGCTCGTTAAACTTGGCGAATCTCTTGGTCTGGAAAATTTAGCTCGTCTGCGTAAGCAAGACATCATTTTCGCCATCTTAAAAGCCCATGCGAAAAGTGGTGAAGATATCTTTGGTGACGGGGTCTTAGAGATTCTTCAAGACGGTTTTGGTTTCCTGCGTAGCGCAGACAGCTCGTACCTTGCGGGTCCAGACGACATTTATGTTTCTCCAAGTCAGATTCGTCGTTTTAACCTTCGCACAGGTGACTCAATCGCTGGTAAAATTCGTCCACCAAAAGACGGTGAGCGCTATTTTGCTCTGCTAAAAGTTAACACGGTTAATGACGACAAACCTGATAACGCACGTAATAAGATTCTATTTGAAAACCTAACACCTCTACATGCGAATGAGCGCATGACAATGGAGCGTGGTAACGGTTCAACAGAAGATATTACCGCTCGTGTTCTTGACCTTGCATCACCAATTGGTAAAGGTCAGCGTGGTCTGATTGTTGCTCCGCCAAAAGCGGGTAAGACAATGTTGCTTCAGAACATCGCTCAGAGCATCGCTCACAACCACCCTGAATGTGAATTGATGGTTCTACTTATCGATGAGCGTCCAGAGGAAGTAACAGAGATGCAGCGCCTAGTTAAAGGTGAAGTTGTTGCATCGACGTTTGATGAGCCAGCATCTCGTCACGTTCAAGTTGCTGAGATGGTGATTGAGAAAGCGAAGCGTCTTGTTGAACACAAGAAAGATGTGGTTATCCTACTAGACTCTATCACTCGTCTAGCGCGTGCATACAACACAGTAGTACCTTCTTCTGGTAAGGTTCTTACTGGTGGTGTTGATGCTAACGCATTGCATCGTCCAAAGCGTTTCTTCGGCGCGGCTCGTAATGTAGAAGAAGGCGGAAGCCTAACTATCATCGCAACGGCACTGGTTGATACTGGTTCTAAGATGGATGAAGTTATCTACGAAGAGTTTAAAGGTACAGGTAACATGGAACTGCACCTAAACCGTAAGATTGCTGAAAAACGTGTTTTCCCTGCGATCGATTTCAACCGTTCAGGCACACGTCGCGAAGAGCTACTGACTAAGTCGGATGAGCTACAGAAAATGTGGATTCTACGTAAGATTGTTCATCCTATGGGCGAAACAGACGCAATGGAGTTCCTCATTGATAAGTTAGCAATGACGAAGACGAACGATGAGTTCTTTGATGCGATGCGTCGTCAGTAATACATTTTAAGCTGACAGCAAATCTCAGATTTTAAACGTCACCCAATATGGGTGGCGTTTTTGTTTGCACTTAACCTCTTTCCAGCGCACAATATCAAAAGTGTTAACAGGAGGTTAATATGCTACAAGGATGGTTAGCGTCTCTTCTCCTAGTATTTGCTGCGTTGTTGTCGCAGCCAGCATTCGCGTCGAAGGAGATGACGCAACAAGAAGTCAATCAATGGATCAGCAATCCTATTGTTCAGCAGAAAGTCACTGAATATATGGATCTGGTGATGAAGGACGACATTGACGGATTAAAGTTTGCTCTCAATCGTTTGGCTCTACCTCAACAAGAGGTAGCTCGGTATGTGCTGTTGCAAGAAATCGAGCAGCACAGCATCATCTTGACGCCTAAAATGGCGATTTTCGTAAAAAGTCAGAAATCTCTTCCTACGACCTATACCATGCTGGAGCGTGGCGATGGTTACGAGTTTTCGATACCCGCCTTTAATTATCCTGCCATCTCTGCGCGTCTGATCAAAAGCTGGAATAGCGATCAAAAAACTTTGGAGTTCATACTACAAGTCGAGCGAGAAGAGCTTGTTTTGCGAGACTGGTTATCTGAAGGGACGGATTACGATAGACAAATTCGTGAAGATCTATTAGTTCGTGAGTTTGATAGTTTGTCACCAGAAGCCAACGCCTATTTGACCAAGCAACTGACTGAAGCAACGATTACAGAATGGCTACCTTCAACTCGAGTATTGGTGCGTATGGCGCAGGTCAATCAGGATGAAAAGTTGTATGAACTGCTGTGGAAAATGCGTGCAGACTACCATAGCCAAGCTGAGCTTGAACGTTTGGCCCAAGTGAAGTCTCCATTTGCGATGCATCAGATCATGTTAGCATCTCGCAACCCTAGCTTAAAACAACAAGCCATTACAGAATTGGCAAGCATTAATCCATTGCCTGAAAACGTAAAGAATTTTCTTGTCGCCCGTATGACAAGTGTTGATGATGCCAGTTTCGTTGCCACTCAATTAGCGCAAAATGGTCATAGTGGTTGGGTTAGAGATGTCGCTTCGTCAAATAGCCAAGTGAAAGCTAGCTTAATTCTGCAGGCGTTGTCCAACTAGTATCGTCCATTGTTTGAAGCGCAAATTTCACTCATAGGTGGGTTTGCGTATATAATGCGTGCATCTTTCAAGGCGATGTTACCCCTATGAATTTTAAGGATTTACGAGACTTTATTCAGCACTTGGAAAGCCAAGGGCTACTTAAACGCATTTCTCACCCTGTCGACCCAGACTATGAAATGACTGAGATCAGTGATCGCACATTGCGAGCGGGTGGTCCGGCATTATTGTTTGAAAACCCCATTGGCTATGATATTCCTGTGCTAACCAATTTGTTTGGTACTTCTGAACGAGTAGCCATCGGTATGGGGCGCCAGCAAGTCTCGGAGCTTCGTGAAGTCGGTAAGTTATTGGCTTACCTAAAAGAGCCTGAGCCACCGAGAGGGTTTAAAGATGCGATCGATAAGATTCCTGTCTTTAAACAAGTCCTCAATATGCCAGTTAAAAGACTACGCAAGGCAAAGTGCCAAGAAATAGTTTGGCAAGGTGAAGAGGTCGATCTTGATAAAATTCCAGTAATGAGCTGCTGGCCAGACGATGTTGCGCCATTACTCACTTGGGGGCTGACCGTAACCAAAGGGCCAAATAAGAAACGACAAAACTTGGGCATTTACCGTCAACAAAAGATTGCCAAGAATAAAATCATTATGCGCTGGCTTGCTCACCGAGGTGGAGCGTTGGACCTGCGTGATTGGATGGAAACCAATCCAGGTAAACCTTTTCCAGTCTCGGTTGCCTTTGGTGCTGACCCCGCCACTATCTTAGGGGCGGTAACTCCTGTACCAGATACGTTGTCAGAGTACGCGTTTGCTGGTTTATTACGGGGTGAAAAAACCGAAGTGGTCAAATCCATTAGTAACGATTTAGAGGTTCCAGCGAGTGCAGAGATCGTTCTTGAAGGCTACATTGACCCCAATGAGTTTGCGGATGAGGGACCTTATGGTGATCACACGGGTTACTACAACGAAGTAGAAAAACACCATGTGTTTACCATTACTCACGTTACTATGCGTCAGAGTCCTATCTATCACAGCACGTATACTGGACGTCCACCTGATGAGCCTGCTGTATTGGGTGTGGCGCTTAATGAAGTTTTTGTGCCAATTTTACAAAAGCAATTTCCTGAAATAGAAGATTTTTATCTTCCACCGGAAGGTTGCTCGTACCGTATGGCAGTGGTGACTATAAAGAAACAATATCCCGGTCATGCTAAACGAGTGATGATGGGAGTGTGGTCATTCCTGCGACAATTTATGTATACCAAGTTTGTCATTGTGTGCGATGAGAGTGTTAACGCTCGTAATTGGACTGATGTCACTCAGGCCATGAATGAGCATATGTTGCCAGGTCGAGATACGTTGATGATTGAAAGCACCCCCATTGACTCGTTGGATTTCGCCTCTCCGGTGGTTGGGCTTGGTTCCAAGATGGGATTGGATGCGACGATAAAGTGGGATGCAGAAGTTGCTCTTGGTGAGAATAAGTTTGGACCTTCAGGTACCATCGAAACCGCTCATGCATTTGATGAAAATGCATTGAAAAGCGATATAGTTGCTCAGTATCCTGAAGTTATAGATTTGTATGTTGCGCCTGGAACAGGTACAAGTCGTATGGTGTTACTAACATTAAATAAGCAACGCGCAGGTCAGGCCGTGGAAGTAATGAAGGGTATTGCTGAATCGGTTGCTTGCTACTTTGACGTTAAGTTTATGGTAGCGTGTGATGAAGACGTCAATGTTAGAGACTGGAATGACGTAATCTGGGCAATTACTACAAGAATGGATCCTGCTCGTGATACTGTCATGACCAACGATGTGAGTTCTCGAGCACTATTAGACGCCACCAACAAGCTGGAAACAGAAGTTGAGCGGGAGTGGGGTATTCCAATAAAGAAAGATCCGCAATTGGTCGAGAAGATAGACGCTATTTGGGATCAGCTTAATATCTTATGACCAAGCATGTAAGGCTAAAGCCTCAGAATCTTGAATTTACGGTGAGTGATGGGGAAACCATCTTAGAGGCAGCGCTCAACCAAAACCTCGCGTTTCCACATCGATGCCGAGTCGGGGCCTGTGCTTCTTGCTTATGTCGAATAGAGTCAGGACAAGTCAGTTATGACTTAGAGCCAATGTTAACTGAAAAAGAAAAACAGCAAGGTTGGATGTTCTCTTGCCTTGCTTATGCTGAAAGCGATCTGGTGATTACTTTCAGTGACGAATAAAAGAGATAAAACATGACAGTAAAATGTAAAGTAAAGTCGATTGAGCCTTTAGCAGCAAACACCTATCAAATCTTGCTGCACCCTGAGCAACCAGTGAGCTTTAAAGCTGGTCAGTATTTAATGGTAGTAATGGGAGAAGCAGATAAGCGCCCATTCTCTATTGCTAGTAGCCCTTGTCGTCACGAAGGCGAGATCGAACTCCATATTGGTGCGGCTGAGCATAATGCTTACGCTATCGAAGTCGTCGAATCAATGAAACAAGCACTAGCAGACGGTGGTGACATCACTATTGATGCACCTCATGGTGAAGCTTGGATTCGTGAAGATAACCAGCGACCTATACTATTGATTGCTGGCGGTACTGGGTTTAGCTATGTGCGCTCTATACTTGATCACTGCATCAGCCAAAATATCGAACAGCCGATCCACCTCTACTGGGGCGGTCGCGATGAAGCTCAGCTCTATGCCAAAAAAGAGCTGATGGAAATTGCTAAGCAGCATCAACGTATTCAGTTCATTCCGGTTATTGAAGATGCGTCAGTGGAGTGGTCTGGGAAAAAAGGTAATGTGTTGCAAGCTGTGAGTGAAGATTTTGAGACGTTAGCGGATTTTGATATCTATATAGCAGGCCGATTTGAAATGGCTGGTGCCGCTCGTGAGCAGTTCACGCAATCCAAGCAAGCAAAGTCTGATCATATGTTTGGTGATGCTTACGCATTTATCTAAATGTTAGAGTTTTGTGGCCAAAAGGAGAGTTTTTATACTCTCCTTTTGCTTTTATGATGCAATTTTCAGCAAAAGCGCTTTTTTTCCAAAAAATATTAAAAAAGGGGTTGCGCCAAAAGAGGAACTCCCTATAATGCGCACCACCAGACGGGAAGGCAGCAAAGCAAGAGCCTGAAAGGTCTGGAAGGGCAAAAGCCTTAACGAAAATAATTTGAAAAAGTGGTTGACACGACAAGTTATCTAGTTAAAATGGCCGCCCACTTCAACGGAAAGCTGAAAAGCTTAAAAACAATAGTTTAGTCCATTGAAGTACTGTTCTTTAACAATATAAACCTATCAATCTGTGTGGGCACTCGTTGATGATAATCAAATTAGAAACTTCGGTTTCAAATTAGGTTTTCAATGAACTGAGTGACCAATCAAGTCGAAAGACTTGGCACAGTCAATTCATTATCGTTCTGTTGGAACGATAATAGCTTTAGATT
>NZ_JAKGTN010000034.1:0-34539 GCF_021568915.1 Vibrio sp. McD22-P3 | reverse complement strand
AACTGCAGCACCCATTGCTACTGCTTCATCTGGGTTCACGTCACGGCGAGCTTCTTTACCGAAGAACTCAGCCACTTTCGCTTGAACCATAGGCATACGAGTTTGACCACCAACTAGGATTACGTCGTTGATGTCGCTTACTGATAGGTCTGCATCAGCTAGAGCAACTTTTAGTGGCTCAAGAGAACGTTGTACTAGGTCTTCAACTAGAGATTCTAGTTTCGCACGAGTCACTTTTACGTTCATGTGCTTAGGACCAGTTGCATCTGCAGTAACGTAAGGTAGGTTTACGTCAGTTTGAGAAGTAGAAGAAAGCTCGATTTTCGCTTTTTCTGCTGCTTCTTTAACACGCTGCATTGCTAGAGGGTCGTTCTTAAGATCGATGCCTTGCTCTTTCTTGAACTCTTCAACTAGGTAGTTGATCATGCGGTTATCGAAGTCTTCACCACCAAGGTGCGTGTCACCGTTAGTTGCTAGAACTTCAAATGTCTTCTCGCCTTCAACTTCGTCAATCTCAATGATAGAGATATCGAATGTACCACCACCAAGGTCATAAACTGCGATAGTGCGGTCGCCGCCTTTCTTGTCTAGACCGTAAGCAAGTGCTGCTGCTGTTGGTTCGTTGATGATACGTTTAACTTCTAGACCTGCGATACGACCAGCATCTTTAGTTGCTTGACGCTGTGCATCGTTAAAGTAAGCAGGAACTGTGATAACTGCACCAGTTACTTCCTCACCTAGGAAGTCTTCAGCAGTTTTCTTCATCTTCTTAAGTACTTCAGCAGATACTTGAGGAGCAGCCATTTGTTGGCCTTTCGCTTCTACCCATGCATCACCGTTGTCAGCCTTAACGATTTTGTAAGGCATGATTTCGATATCGCGCTGAACTTCTTCGTCTTCAAAACGACGACCGATAAGACGCTTAATTGCAAATAGCGTGTTCTCTGGGTTTGTAACTGCTTGACGTTTCGCAGGTTGACCTACTAGCGTTTCGCCGTCTGTGTAAGCGATAACCGATGCGGTTGTACGCTCACCTTCAGCATTTTCGATTACGCGTGGTTTGTCGCCGTCTAGAACAGCAACACAAGAGTTAGTAGTACCTAAGTCAATACCAATGATTTTACCCATCAGGCTATCTCCGAATAAATTCTATTGTTTCGTTTGCAAGCTCCGGTATGGAGCGTTGAGCCGGCAATACACCCGCTCGCAATAGGTTTGTTTTATGTATGAACCTTAAATAAGGGCTGCAAAATGCTTTTCAAGGGAGGAAGGTAAAAAAAATTAAGTTTTTTGCCGAAGAAATTAAAAACTGTCTATAAAAGGGGCAACTAACCTCTTGAAAGCATGACTATCAATAAAAAAAGCGGAGCTTTTAAGGCTCCGCTTTGCAAATCGTTAAATAACGTGATTAAGCACGGCTTTCAGCAAGTTGAGCTTCCGAACCTTGTTCAACATCAAGCTCATTTTCGCTACCCGCTACAATCGTATTGACGGCAGTATCACCAACAACGTTAGAACTTGTACAGAACATATCATTAATACGGTCAACTGCAGCAACAATAGCCAGACCTTCTGGTGGCAAACCTAGTTGGTGCAGGATAACGCCGATCATGACAACGCCGCCACCAGGAACACCACCAGCACCAATAGAAAGTAGTAGAACTGTGAAACCTAGTGTAAATAGGTCGCTCATTTGAATTGGCTGACCAAACGCATTAGCGATAAAAATAGTTGCGATAGCAATATAAATAGACGCCCCTGCCATGTTCATCGTTGCACCTAGTGGAACACCAAAACCAGCTACCGATTTAGACACACCAATTTTGTCAGTCAAAGTACGCATCGTTACTGGAATCGTAGCGTTCGAACTTGCTGTTGATAGTGAGAACAGTACCTGCTCACGAGTCGCACGAATAAACTGTGAAGGAGTCATCTTGGTTGTTGCGCCCACCATTAATGGATACACAACAAAAATCCAAAGCACAAGGATACCAACAACCAGTGCCACATAACCTGCCACTGAAGCTAGCGTACCAGCATCTAGAGTTGCACCTAGTTGAATCATAAGAGCAAACACACCATAAGGAGCAAGACTCATGACTAGACCAATGAGCTTCATCATGATGTCGTTCGCTACTTTGAACGCATTCACAGCAGGACCGCCCTTCTTATCCAATGCTTGGATGGCAAGACCTGTCAAAATTGCCATAAAGATGATTTGCAGCATATCGCCATTTGCAAACGCCTGAATTGGATTGCTTGGAACGATATTAGTGATCATTGAGAAGATATCAGGGGTTGTGGTTGACGTAATCTCAACGGTTTGAGCTACTGTACCACCAAGGTTTGCACCCGCCCCCGGCTGAACGATCATACCGATTGTTAACGCAAAAGTGATAGCGACTACAGTATTAAGAATATAAAGCGCAAAAGTTTTACCGCCTAGACGGCCAAAAGAGTTGATGTCTTTAAGTTCTACGATACCGCAGACAATAGAAACGTATACGAGTGGAACAACAAGCAGTTTGATAAGCGAGACGAACATGCCGCCCACACCTTCAGCAAAACCAAGTAGGTATTGGTCAAAAATGCTGACACCTGCGAATAAGTATTGAATCGCTGTACCAATTAGCAGGCCAGCAAATAGACCTATAAAGATCTTTTGGGATAGTGATTTATTCATTCATAAACTCCAGAATGTTGTGTTTAGTCCCTGTGTTTTTATAGTTATTTACTTTCTTATTAGTAGAAAGCTCAGGGCATCTTACAGATCTGAAGCTCAAAATAAAGCATTAATTTTACATTTTGTTATCCAAAATTTAAAATACTATCGCCTATTTTTTCAAAGGTTATTAGAATAAATAACTAAAAAAAATGAAGCCCATAAGGCTTCATTTCTCTATAAATCAAAAACAAGCGGGATAAACCTCTAGTGTCAATCCCTAACTGTTTGCTTGTTATTTAGACACCATTACCATAGCTGGTCTGATCACGCGGCCATTTAGCTCGTAACCCTTTTGCATAACAAACATTACGGTATTAGGTTCATGATCAGCACTTTCCTGAATAGACATCGCTTGGTGCAGCTCTGGATTGAACGCTTCACCTTCAGGGTTAATTTCTTTCAAGCCAAATTTAGCTACTACATCAACGAACGTTTTGTGAGTTAGCTCTACGCCTTCAACAATCGGTTTTACCGCTTCATTCTCTGTGTCAGCAGCAGCGATAGCGCGCTCAAGGTTATCAATTACCGGAAGCAACTCTTCAGCAAACTTATTCAGTGCATATTTACGTGCTTTATCGATCTCTTGTTCTGTGCGGCGACGCATGTTCTCAACGTCTGCTTTTGCACGAAGCACAGCATCTTGCTGCTCTTTTACTTTCGATTCACTCGCTAGCAAAGCTGCTTCTAGTTGAGCAATTTTCGATTCTTGAATATCTTGCTCGGATTCTTCGTTCCACTCAACATCAGCGTCAGAACCAACTACATCAGCGTCAGCTTGCTTCGCTTCCGCTTCTTGCGTGTGCAGCTCTTCTTGGTTTACCTTATTTTCTTCGTTGCTCATGGTTTCTCCGGAATACTCAATTCAAGGCAATGTAGAATATGACTTGCCCATAAAACTTGGATCAAAATCATACCAAACACTGCATATATACATACTTTGGGTATATTATGGGGATGAAGATTTGTGATTCAAGCACTATTAGTTTGGAAGTGATATGAAAAAACCCTTTGAGGTGATCGCCATCATAGGCAAACCAAGAGCACAGAAAGCCGTTCAGACCCATAAAGAACTGTTTCACTGGCTCACCTCTAAAGGCTACAAAGTATTGGTGGACGACCGGCTTATCGACATTCTCGTCGATATCCCACGACAACACTTTTTTAGCCTAGTCCGTATTGGACGTGAAGCTGATCTCGCCATTGTGGTTGGAGGTGACGGTAACATGCTCGGAGCAGCTCGAGTTCTCTCGCGCTTCGATGTTGCGGTTATTGGCGTCAATAGAGGTAGCTTAGGGTTTTTGACCGATTTAAATCCAGAAGGGTTTGAAACCTCTCTTGAGGCCGTACTTCAAGGGGAATTTCGTGAAGAAGAGCGCTTTCTTCTTGAAGCCGAAATTCATCGTCATGGCCAGATAAAGAGTCATAATGCCGCTCTCAACGAAGCAGTCCTTCACCCTGGACAAGTCGCACATATGATCGAGTTTGAGGTATACATAGATGATACCTTTGCATTTAGCCAACGTTCTGATGGGCTAATCGTTTCTACACCAACGGGGTCAACAGCCTATTCGCTTTCAGGAGGCGGCCCTATTCTGTCCGCAAACCTAAATGCGATTTCGCTGGTGCCGATGTTTCCTCACACTCTCTCTAGTCGCCCTTTGGTTGTCGATGCAAACTGTCGCATTAAGCTGATTGTCTCCCCCGATAACCGAGGCACTCAAGAAGTCAGTTGTGACGGGCAAATCTCCTTACCTGTCTCACCTGGTGACGAGATTCATATTTACCAAAGCCCGAATCGCCTGAAACTGATTCACCCTAAAGACTATAGCTATTACCACGTCCTAAGAAACAAGCTTGGCTGGTCAAGCAAATTGTTTTAAAAATCATATTGATGAACCCCAGCACATAATGCTGGGGTTTTCGTATCTAGCGTTAACATTGACGACAAATTTAACAACAGTGCGTTCAATCACATAAAAAAACACCTGTACAACTTTACTGTATAAAGAAACAGTATATACTGAATTTACATACAGTAGTGTTCATTTAAACAGGTAACTAAAAATGCTGTCTCATCTAAGTGTTAATAATTTTGCCATTGTAAAATCTCTGCAGTTAGAACTCAGTACAGGTATGACAACCATCACCGGTGAAACTGGCGCAGGTAAATCGATTGCGATTGATGCACTAGGACTTTGCTTAGGTGGCAGAGCGGAAGCAGGAGCCGTTCGCGCTGGTGAAGATAAAACCGAGGTCACCGCGGCGTTTGTTATCGAGAACAACCAACAAGCAACACGTTGGCTGGAAGATAATGACTTGTTTGATGGCACTGAATGTATTTTAAGACGCACCATTACTAAAGAAGGTCGTTCGCGTGCCTTCATCAATGGCAGCCCTGTTCCGTTATCTCAATTAAAGTCATTGGGGCAACTTCTAATTAATATCCATGGTCAGCACGCTCATCACCAGTTGATGAAAGGCGACTACCAATTGTCACTGCTTGATCAATACGCGGGTCACACCAATCTACTGCAACAAGTTCGTAATAAATACCAAGCATGGCGCAGTGCCGATATTGCACTATCCCAACTAAAAGAAAACAGTGCTAACAACCTCGCTCAGCTTCAACTTTTAGAGTACCAAATAAAAGAACTTAATGAGCTAGCGATTGGCGAACAAGAGTTTCCCGAATTAGAACAAGAACATAAACGTCTATCCAATAGCGGAGAGCTGGCAATCACCTGTCAGCAAGCTATTGATATCATCTATGAAGGTGAAGAAGTCAATGCATTAGGTATGCTTCAAACTGTGAGCAGTAAACTGGTTCAACTTGCCGACTTAGACACTGAATTGACAGCCCTTCCCAATATGATTGAAGAAGCCATGATTCAGTTAGAGGAGGCCAATACCGAGCTGCGCAGTTACCTTGATAAGATTGATGTTGACCCTGAACGTATGGCCTATGTAGAAGAACGCTTTTCAAAGATTATGTCTCTGGCTCGAAAACACCATGTGATGCCCGAAGAGCTGTACCAACATCATCAAGATCTTCTGGGGCAAATTGAAGCACTGGACTGCTCCGATGAAAAACTAGCAGCTATGGAAGAAGAAGTATCTGCACATTTCGACGCTTACGTGCGCTCATGTGAAAAGCTAAGCAAATCTCGTGGACGCTACGCGAAAGAGCTCAACAAATTGATCTCACAAAGCATGCATGAGTTGAGCATGGAGAAGGCCAAATTCGCCATTACCGTTGATTTCCAGCAAGAGCATCCTTCCCCAACAGGTATGGATAACGTGGTATTCGTTGTTTCCACCAACCCAGGTCAACCAATGCAACCAATCGCGAAAGTAGCCTCTGGTGGTGAGCTATCTCGAATCTCACTCGCGATTCAAGTCATTACTGCACAAAAAGTTGACACACCGAGCCTCATCTTTGACGAGGTAGATGTGGGTATCAGTGGTCCAACAGCAGCAGTCGTAGGCAAAATGTTACGTAAGCTCGGAGAATCAACTCAGGTACTGTGCGTTACCCACTTACCTCAAGTTGCGGGCCATGGCCATCAACAGCTATTTGTTACGAAAACTACCAAAGCCAACAAAACTGAGACCAGTATGTTGACGTTAAACGAACAACAACGCATCAGTGAATTAGCGCGGTTACTGGGCGGTAGCCAGATTACCGATAGCACACTGGCCAATGCGAAAGAGCTATTGATTGCGGCGTGATTGCGTGACTTCACGATAGTTCCATCGGATTGTTTTTTTAAACAAGGATTGTAAGCTAACTCATAAAATAGCGTCTCTAGTTACAATCTAAGACAGACAAGTTTTTACTTCTGCTTCATCCTTGTTTATTATCTTTGCAGTCTCAAAAATCAAAGTCGTAAATTAAAGCTATGCAATTAAAAAAGTGGTTGATCGCATTACCACTCGCGCTCACGATGCTGACAGGATGTTCAGTGATCGAAAAAATCGTTTATCGTATCGATATCAACCAAGGTAACTTTGTTGAGCAAACGGCTGTTGAACAGCTACGTTTCGGCATGACAAAAGAACAAGTTCGTTTCGTACTTGGCTCACCTATGCTGATTGAAAATGGCTACCCAAATACTTGGTATTACATTTACCATGCAACGAAAGGTCACGATGATCCAGTGCAACGTAATCTGGTTGCCAACTTCGATGCAACAGGCACTCTCACCAGTATCTCTGGCGATTATGAAGTCAGTGACCAGTTCTACGAAAGCCTAAACTAGACATCAAAAAAGCTCGCATTTAGCGAGCTTTTCTATTTGAGTCTTTTAAACGTCACCACTAACTGGATGTAGATTCAGACTTTCTCTGCGCAGCAGGTTTTCCACCAGTAACTGGGTCAGCGGTTCCAGCCATTTTGGCCTGCTCTGCTCTCTTACGTCGAATTTCTTTCGGATCAGCTAGCAACGCACGATAGATTTCAATACGGTCTTTATCTCGTACTGTCGCGTCCAGCTTAACATTACGACTAAACACACCCACTTTATTGTTTTCAAGATCAATCTCAGGATAAACCGCTAAAACGCCTGACTTTTGAATGATCTCTTCAACCGTTGACTCGTGATTTACAACCAGTTGAAACACGCGCTGCTCGTGAGGTAGTGCATACACCACTTCGACATGGATAAGCTGACTATCAGCACTCATAGGTGTACACCTCTTTGGCACGCTTGGTAAATGCATTGACCATATTACTGGTCACATCGTGGAAAATCTTACCAAACGCCAATTCAATCATTTTGCTCGAAAATTCAAATTCTAGCTTCAACTCCACTTTACAGGCCTGATCATCAAGAGGAATAAAGGACCAAACGCCTTTTAACATCTTAAATGGACCATCGACCAATTCCATGAAAATTTCGCTGCCATGCACCAAGGTATTCGCTGTCGTAAAGGTTTTACTGATCCCGGCCTTTGATACATCGACCGACGCCACCATACCTGAGTTCGATAACTCCAAAACTCGAGAGCCAGAACAACCAGGCAAAAACTCATGGTAACTGTCAACATCATTGACCAAGTTAAACATTTGATCAGCACTAAACATCACCAATGCTGAACGCGTCACTTGTTGCATAAAATTTCCTCAAAATAAAAGGCTGCCTCCGATTCTACTGTTTACCTTGAGTTAGCTCAAGTTACTCGACCTTACGTTTCGTCATAATCAAGCACACACCCTTGTTGCTAATTTATCAATCAAGCACATAAAAGCCTTTCCTTAATCCAAAAACAGACCTTATAATGACTCCATTATGGTAAAGAAGAATTCAAAGAAAAAAGCGGGTAGCAATACCATCGCTCAGAACAAAAAAGTTCGCCACGAATATCACATCGAAGACGAAATTGAATCTGGAATTGAGCTGCAAGGATGGGAAGTAAAATCACTTCGCCAAGGCAAAGCTAATATCGCAGAAAGTTACGTCTATATCCGTGATGGTCAGGCGTACATCAGTGGCATGTCTATCATTCCGCTTAACCAAGCATCTACACACATCGTGGCTGAACCGACTCGCGTTCGTAAACTACTGATGCACCGTCGTGAACTAGACAAGCTTATTGGTTTGGTTAACCGTGATGGTATGACATTAGTAGCGACTGCACTTTATTGGTCTCGCTCTTGGGCGAAGCTCAAAGTCGGTGTTGCGAAAGGTAAAAAGCTTCACGACAAACGTGCTGATCTAAAAGAAAAAGATTGGGCTCGCGATAAAGCACGAATTATGAAGAGTAATTTGCGTTAATAGTGACCACTTAAACTTGCAAAGCTAGACAGCGTAAGCTTTTCTGGTACTATGCAAGGAACACTTTGGGGCTGATTTAGGATTCGACAGGAATTTTGCAGTCTGAGGTGCATGCCGTGGGGCGGTTGGCCACGTAAAAAGCCGCAAAAAAATAGTCGCAAACGACGAAAACTACGCACTAGCAGCTTAATAACCTGCTCAGAGCTCTCTCGCCCTAGCTTCCGCACGTAAGACGGGGAATAACGAGAGATCAAACCCAAACGCGCTAGCCCGGATTTTCCCACCTGAGAGATGAACGGCGAATTATAATTCAGGTTAGCCATTAACTAGCGTGTCGGTTCGCAGGTTGGTGGTGAAATTAAAGATCGACTAAGCATGTAGTACCAATGATGAATGGTTTCTGGACGCGGGTTCAACTCCCGCCAGCTCCACCAAACGTTTGGAAAGGGCGATAACTCTTAGAGTTATCGCCCTTTTTGTTTCTTATGACCTTCCCCAGACGAAGCCAATTCACTTTGCGGTCAAATTAGCCTTCTCAGCTCGACAATTTAGTAATCTGTAGTTGATACCGAAACAACTGTAACAATTCGAGTTACACTGAATGGATAACAATAAGTGTCGAGGGTTTATGACCATTTCTCCTGCCATTTTACGTAAGGTTTGGTACTCACCATCCATCAACTTAGGGCTACGAGCCACCAGCGCCATTGTGATTTTTATTGGCTTAGGTGTGTTATTCCATCAGGTTAATATTGCGATGACCGCTTTGATGACAATGCCCGCAGCATTGATCAGCGGATTAGACACTGCGGGGCCTAGACGTTGGACTCGGTTTGCTATTACTGCAATGACGTGGAGTCTTGCTCTCGTTGCTAGCTACGTATTGCTTTTGACTGAATTACCCTTGTGGCTTACTTACGGTGCTATTGGTGCCGTGATGGCAAGTTTTGCCGTTAATGGACCATTCTGGGGACGGCTGGGTATGTCGAGTTTGCTTATCGCCGTGGTGACTTTGTCGCTTTATCATTCACACTCCGGCACCCTTTTGTATCCAATGTTAGTGCTTGGACCGCTCACTTTTGCGCTCTTCAGCTGGCTATGGTTTGCCTTATGGAAACATTATGCGTTGCGAGTTTGCCTTTCGGCGATCTACGAGAAATTGGCAGACTACATTCAATATCGACAAGCTTTTTTGTTAGGGAATGAAAGTGAAGCTCCTAAGCGTCTTATCAAATACCAGCTTATTGAGCTTTTTCAACAAGCCCTTCAATCTGAGTCATTTCGCTCAAAACATGAGGACGTTAACGATCTTAGACAGGCGTTATTTCTCGCTCTGGATACTTTTGAAGTTATTCTGAGCAGCCACACTAATAACCCAGATCTGTTATCACAGTTCCAATCCAGTAAGTCGAAACGTGACCTACTATTGGTATGGAGCCAACACTGTCAGCAAAGGCTCAGACGCAAAGCGAGACAGTTGCTGTACAACACGCATGAGAAGGCTGCCCATTTAAGTTCACTCGAGCAAGAGGCTCACGATCTCATCGAAGCGGTAAAGCTTGAAGATCAACCGCGTTTCCGCTACTGGGCCTATGCGATTAAACACATCTCTCATCGCATTGAGTTAAACGAACCCGCCTACGAACGCTCTTTTGAAGTACAGCCCTTCGAGCTTTCCTTGCGCTGGCCAAGTAAAGACAATCCAATTTGGCGACACGTCGCTCGTGTGGGGCTAATGTTTGCCCTTGGCGCAGGCATTGCTGAGTATTTCGAATTGATTCGTCCTGATTGGGTGCTTATTTCCATGTTAATGGTGATCCAACCTAGCTTCTTAGCCACACGCAGTAAGACATGGCAGCGCTGCTTAGGCACCGCCTTGGGCGTCTTGTTTGCAACAACTGTCATTAAAATTGGAGTGCCGCCCACAGCTATATACACATTGATAATTGTATTACTGCCCGTCGCTATGCTTAATATCATGCGCCGTTATTCGCTTGCTATTGGATGTATCACCGCTTTATTAATTCTGGTTTACCATGCTATGGCTCATCAAGGGCTTAACTTTGCAGCACCACGTTTGATCGATAATCTTATTGGTGGTGCGATAGTGTTGTTAGGCTACAGCGCTTTATGGCCACAGTGGCGCGGTAAAGAAATTCACTCTCAAGCACTAAAGGCATTGGACAGCTCAAAAAGCCTTTTTGTGTATTGCTACACTCAACTGCAAGCGGAGCCGGCTCAAAGAAGCCACATAGATCTCACTAAGCAAAGAGCCGCAATGCTTACTGCCGAGAGTGACCTTGAGTTGGTATATAGTGAGATGCAACAAGAACCACGCCACACTCGCAGTGACCCACATTATTATGACGATATGCTAAGCCATTACCGACTGCTCAATCATTACCTCTGTTTGCTTTTGCCTTTGGTGCGAGCTGGCATCTCGTATCAAGGTTCCAAGCAGGTAGAGTATTTAATCAACAGCGCAATGGATGCCTTAATATTTAGTCTGCGCGACCAACAAGTTCACGAACTACCTGCTTTGAGTAATAAAACCGCAGACAAGGCACTCAGCTCTACATCAGGTCAACGCTCGGTAGAAGAGATCATATGGTTAGCATTAATGACCATTAAACAGATGCACGATTTAGTCAGGCGCAACCTTAATAGCTAACTGTACGAGAGATATAAGAAAAAAGAGCGACAACTACGCTAGTTATCGCTCTTCCAGTTTCAGTAAACTGCTTATTCTTAATGTCGGTTATTTGCTTTTGACCACCCGTAGACCAAAAGCTTACTGGTGGTCAAAAGGTTGCAGGTTTTACTCGTACTACTGGCAACCTTGCTCAATGAGCTCGAGATATCCTTTCAACTCATCGTCTGACATCTGCAGCAATGTGTCACCAACATACCACTCAATATAGCTCTGCTGTGCGAGTAGCCCTTGTTGTGGGTTGCCAATCCAAACACTGTGCTGCTGCGCTAAGGTATCGCGAAGGGCAATGGCTTTCTTCTGACTAATTGGCAAATGGATATGTAGCATATTAGCTTGCGGAGCTTCCGGATTCGGAGTGAGAGAGGGGTAATCTGCCAACATTTGGTAGAGCTCAAGTGTGCGCTCGAATAAGGAAGGAAGTGCTTGAATACGTGATTCAAATTGCATCGCCGCTGCGACAACATATGGAGAACGCTGATAAACACTACCACCTTGCCTGTGCATCCAAACACTCGCTTTATCAATGAAGGTTTTATCACCAAGTAACATCGCGCCACCTAAGCCTCCGATACCTTTATAAAGAGAGACGTAAACTGAATCAAAGCCATTAGCGATCTCTTGATAAGATTTCTGGTAGTACGCGGCACTCTCCCAAAGCCGAGCTCCATCCATGTGTAAGTGAATGTTGTTGGTTTGACAGTGGTTTTTAATCGCCTCTAATTCACCAAAGCTAGGTAACTGCCCACCAATTTCTCGCATTGGTAATTCATAGACAACCGCACCAAGCGTGTCTGGAATTTGCAAAAGCGATGACACATACCAAGGCTCATAAGGTTTGCCAACGGGCAATGCATTAAAACGATTTTGTAACTGATAGCCTTGGTTTTCATGTATATAGATATGACAAGAAGGATGCATTGCCACATTGTTACTGCCTCGCTGTTCGCAAGCAATTTGCAGCGCAGTGGGTTGTGTCAGGGTGCCAGTAATTACAAATAGTCCGGCTTCAAATCCGAGAAGCTCTGCAACTTGACGTTCAAAGGATTGTATCAATTCCCCGTCACCATATTTGTCGTGCTTTACACCATTTTGCTCACACCAGGCAGCCATTTGCGAAAACATCTCTGCGGGTGTAATTGCCCGATTTCCAGGCAATACAACTTGACACTTATCCTGCATCTTATCTTCCTTTCTCTTATACAAAGTTCGTCAACCATGTCACCTGTCAGTTGTTTAGTAAAGAGAAGATTGTTAATCGATTGCTCAGCAGTGAGGTGTAGGTTTTGTCGGGACTTTGATTGACGAACAGGAATAACAGGAGTATCTATCAATAGATCTTCATTATTTGGATACCGCGCTTGCAACATATCAACGACTTTTTGCTCGCAATGAAACCGTTACTTGAGCAGTACGGCTACTTCGCTCTTATTGTCAGTATCTTTTTAGAAGGTATTGGTATTCCCATGCCAGGACAATCTTTGATGATTGCTGCTTCAATACTCTCTTCACAGCAGGTTATGAATCTAAGCTTGGTCCTGTCAATATCCTGGTTAAGCTGCTTTTTGGGTAATACTTGTGGCTATATGATTGGCTACTATTTTGAGGGGTGGCTAGATAAGAAGGGTTATGTATCAGGCCCTAAAATGCAAAAGCTTCAATCAATGATAAAACGCTATGGCCCTGCATGCTTAGTCATCAGCCGTTTCGTTGAAGGAATGAAGCAGTTTATGCCACTGGCGTGTGGCGTAGCAAAAATGCCGCGCAATGAGTTCTTATTAGGGAACGCTCTTGCGACCACGATTTGGGTTGCTGTATTTGGTTTACTCACTCATTTTGCTTTTGACCACCTACAGTTATTCCAGCAGTTTTATCATCAACACCGAGCGATCGTTTGGTTGGTGTCAGCCGGCTTATTTGTCGCTCTCATCGTCGCGCTTATGACGAGAAAGCGACGCACAAGTTAGTCTACTGTCACCGCTAACTCTAGTCGTAATATATCCATATCATTGATTGGACTGGCTTCTGCTACGGACGGTTTGAGTCCTAAACGGCGACAAACGGCAATGGCAGCCTTATTCCCTGCTTTAGTTTCAGCAAATATGGTTGTCGGAGCAAATTGACCAATACCAAACTCAATTAAAGCAGACATGGCTTCGACCGCGATGCCTCGTCCTTGCCTATCAACCGCTAAACCGAAGCCTATAGATGCTTGATTATCAGCTTCTAAGCGAAAGCCAACCGTGCCAATAACTTGATGGCTCTCTTTTCCTTCAATCACAAGCTGGAATTTGGTGCGTGGAAGCTGCTCTGATTGCTCGACAAACATTTCCAGTAAATGCGCATTAAACTCCGGCGAGCACTCTTCTTTTGGATAGAAGGTTTGATACTTGGGATGAGACGTTATGGTGAGCCATGCCTCGATATCACCCAGTTGAAAGTCACGTAAAATAAGTCGTTCTGTTTCTAGCGTTAATTGCATTTGGTTCTCTTTTTAAATCGGGCACACATATCTGCCGCCTAATTTTGGCAAGGCTGCATGTTTATCACACTCATCAACTCAATAGAGTGACGAAGGTAGCTATTTGGCTACCGAAAAGGTTCAGTGTAGAACAAGCAGTGATATTTGGAGTCGTAATTGTAATTAATGCGACCCTTGCTGCTTTTCAAGCTGTAAAAAAATCGCTACCATTTACAAGTCGTTAAGACATTAACTTTTATTCTCAGGGCGGGGCGAAATTCCCCACCGGCGGTAAATCAATGTTTGATAAGCCCGCGAGCGCTTAACTTTATGGAGTTAAGGTCAGCAGATCTGGTGAGAATCCAGAGCCGACGGTTAAAGTCCGGATGGGAGAGGATAATGATATTTACAGATACTGTAGTGAGTACTCACTAGAGTTTGCTGTGCGTATTGTTGCGCACGTTGTAAATATAGAATGATACCTCCTTGCTTTACGGCGATGCGGGTGTCGTTCATCTATCTTTTGGATCTGTGTATTTTCATACAGGGTCCCCATACCTATGCCCTGATTCTGGTATTTTTATTTAGGAGTATTACCATGAATCAGAACCAAACTTCATTGCTATCTGAATTTGGCAACCCACTAGAGCGCGTTGAAATCGCATTACAAGCCCTTCGAGAAGGTCGCGGTGTATTGCTACTCGATGACGAAGATCGTGAAAACGAAGGCGATATCATCTATTCCGTTGATCACTTAACTAACCAGCAAATGGCGCTTATGATTCGTGAGTGCAGTGGTATTGTTTGCCTGTGTATTACTGATGAACAAGCCAAGCAACTTGACTTACCGCCTATGGTTGAGAACAACAACAGCGCTAACCAAACTGCATTTACCGTCTCTATCGAAGCAAAAGTGGGAGTGACAACTGGCGTTTCTGCCGCTGATCGTGTCACAACTATCAAGACAGCATGTCAAACTGGTGCTCGACCAGAAGATCTTGCTCGTCCAGGGCACGTTTTCCCGCTACGTGCGAAGCAAGGTGGAGTACTAACTCGTCGTGGTCACACTGAAGGAACCATTGACCTGATGCAAATGGCTGGCCTATCACCATTTGGTGTACTTTGTGAAGTCACTAACCCAGACGGAACAATGGCGAAAGCTCCAGAAATAGTTGCATTTGGTAAGCTTCATGACATGCCAGTGCTGACGATTGAAGATATGGTTCAATATCGCCTAGCAACGGCAGAGCAGTCAGCTTAAGCCCCTACTTCAATGAAAATCGCCACCTAATATTAGGTGGCGATTTTGGTTCTAGCATTTAGCTATTGAGTTCTTGCCTTTCTTATTGGCATGCACCGGTATTTTCCCAGACACCCCACTCGCCTGTTTTCGTAGGGTCTTCACCCTGCGTCCACCATTTGGCTTTGTAGTTCTGGCCTTGGTAAATCACTTGATCACCACCAGTGTACACCGCTGCCGCATCCCAATTATCTTCACAAGTACCACCAATTGGTCCGTCGGCACTCACCGTAACAGTATGAGTCTGACTGGTACTTAGTGAGCCATCACTAACGGTCACAGTGAAGATATAACTCGTATCGGCAGAAACACTAGGTGCCGAAAAGCTTACTGAACTGCCTAGAACAGATACATCTAGACCATTGGGTGTCTGCCAACTGAAACTCAACATATCGTTTTCTGCATCTGTTGATGCACTGGCATCCAACACCACAGCTTCATTAGCGCTAGCAGTAGTCGGTCCAGTAATGACCGCGTTCGGCGCAGTATTATCTGGAGTCGTCACTTTTGGAGTGACATTAATCATTACCACGTCTGTGGCCGTTGCACCTTCATTATCCGTTACCGTCACCGTAAACTGATAAGTCTGTGTCGCAGTGACCTCTTGAGCATCAAAACTCGCTTGAACCGTATCGGATCCAACAAGAACCACTGCGTCACCACCAGTTTGCACCCAGCTATAGCTTACGATAGAGCCATCACTATCACGTGATGCACTAGCATCTAATGTTACTGTCGCAGGGCCTTGAACTGATTGGTCTGCACCAGCACTGGCAAAGGGTGCACGATTGCTTGGTGTTCCGCCAGCTAAACTCTCATGCATTGCATTAAGAATGTCACCATTGTCAGCATCAATCTCCCATGAAAATAAGCCCGCAAGTCCAAGGCTTTGAACATAAGCACCTTTCGCTTTCACTGAACGGTCATCGTCGAAAGTAATCAAATCGCCAGTTGTTTGATTCCAGATATAGGCTGCTTCAGCCATCGCATCGTAACCGTACTCAAAACCGTTGACTCCAGTGTTGTCTGGACCAAGCATATACTCTTTTATGCCTTTGTAATCAATAACACCATCTTCCCATACTCCTTGAGCTGTTGAACCCTTCAGTTTGCCGGTCGCAACGCCAGTCATAGGGTCTGTGGGGTCAGTTAAAGTATCAGGTGTTACCCCAGTCCAACCTCGGCCATACATGGCGGCACCCAATACCAACTTGTTCGCAGGTACACCTTGAGCCAACAATAACTGAATACCGTTGTCCGCAGTATAGGCAGGCCCTTTGTATGGAACCCCTTCGGCATCAACACCCGTTCCATCACATTGCCCAGGACGCATAAAGTTGCCACAATACAACGCGGCTTGGTGTCCAGGAACATTATTCCAGCCGCCATAGAAGTCATATGTCATGGCAAAGATGTAATCCATATATGGAATCGCTTTGCCATAATCCACGTCTTCAATCTTGTCATGACCAACGCCTATCGCAGAAGTCAGTTCGTACTCTCTGCCTGTTTCTGCTTCAAGCTCATCCAACATAGCTCGCAGTTCGCTCATCAAATCGATATAAGCCGGACCATCATTTACTGGGTCACCTAAATCTGGTGCAGCGCCATCCCCACCCGGATACTCCCAATCGATATCCACGCCATCATAGAACTTCCACGTATTGAGGAAGCGTTTCACAGACGCGACAAATATGTCTCGATTGGCTTTATCGGTAAAGCTGTAAAATGGGTCTGAAAGAGTCCAACCACCAATGGAAGGGAGAATTTTAAGATCGGGATTACGCTGCTTTAGTGCCATTAACATGGCATAGTTGCCTTTAATTGGCGTGTTGTAGTCATGACCGGCTTGAGTGAAGCTTTTCTGGTACGCTGCCCAAGGGTCGTGAATAACCACTTCAAAGTCTTGCATGCCCTTACAGGCGGTTTGCAGGGCATTAAAGCTGTTGCCCCCCACAGATTTCACCGATTCATTAGGACCACAAATCGGGATAAAACCATAGATAATATGGGTTAGGTTGTCTGCCGGAATGTTGTCTACTGTGTAGTCACGCCCATAAATTCCCCATTCCACAAAGTAGGTGCCGACGACCATATTAGGGTCGGTATTATAAGACTTGTTGTTGGGATCAATATTCATTGTCAAAGGGGCTAGATGAGAGCCATCAGTATCAGCAACCACCAGCTCCATTGGCGTACTTTTGCTACATCCCGTTGCATCACACGCTTCCACTTGCATTTGATACAAACCACCCTGACCATAACCAAACGTAGCGGTTGTTTGGCTACCAGTTATTGGCCCTGTCGCCACCTTATTGCCATCAAAGTAGATGTTATAAGTATCTCCGGTGGTACCACTCCACTGATTAAATGTGATTTTGATCTCTGCTAGATCGTTGTATTGAACCATCTGGTCGTAGCCAGAAGTAGTCTCCATAGCCAATTGGATTTTCGAAAACTGCAGATTATTCGAGCCCCAGACGTCAATTGAGGGTTTTGCTGGTGCTGCATTGACACTTTGGCTTACCGCCAAAGCAACCGCCGATACCCCTAATAATAGATTTTTCATTATTTGTTCTCTTTCCCTGAAAGGTCTAATGACGCTGCTCACACCTGTTATAAAAGTGTGAACATCGAGAACAATTAATAGAACTTGGGGTTTATTTTGTGTTCAAAAAATAAACTCACTTCGAGTCACCACTCAAAAATACTCAATATGTAACAAGAATTTTCATTCACATTTTTACTTTGTGCCCAGAATTTTATTCTTGTGATGGCACCTCCTTCCTTAAAAAACACCAAACCCATTCACCAAGAGAATAAGCGCACTCGGAGGTATTTTCCGTTTAAGTCGATGAGCTCACGTTTTAATTCTGGAAAAAAACCAGCGCTTGTATAACAATGTCCTTTCTCATTAGTCGGGGAGCGTTTTCGCTGAGATCACCAAAGTGGTGAGACCCGTTGAACCTGATTCAGTTAGCACTGGCGTAGGGAACTGATAGACACCGCACTAAGACTCTGCGTCCGCAGTGGATCTTTGCCCTGCCTATTTTGTGTTCCTACCCTGAAAAGGAACATGATATGACATCATCAACCTCTAAAACTCCTATTGTATTGACAATCGCTGGCTCCGATTCTGGCGGTGGCGCTGGAATTCAAGCTGACATTAAAGCCATCTCAGCAACAGGTTCTTATGCGTGCTCAGTCATTACTGCGTTGACCGCTCAAAACACGCAAGGCGTATCTGGTATTCTCGGCATTGACCCTCAATTTGTGCAGGCGCAATTAGACGCAGTATTCAGCGACTTAGATGTAGTGGCGGTAAAGATCGGTATGCTTGCTGACGCCAATATTATTCGCGCTGTGGCAGAAAAGATTCGTCAATATCAGCCAAAGCACGTGGTTCTCGACCCTGTCATGGTCGCTACCAGTGGCGACCTGCTATTGGAAACTTCCGCTGTGGATGCTTTAAAAGCGGAATTACTACCTTTAGCGACAGTGATCACACCTAATTTACCTGAAGGTGCAGCCCTACTTGGCACCCAAGTTCCGCAATCCCAAAATGACATGGAAGCGTTGATTGACCAGCTACGCGAACTCAATACGTCAGCGATTTTGCTTAAAGGTGGTCACCTTGAGTCAGACTCCAGCAGTAATGACCTACTGATTACTCAAAATGATGTGTCTATCTTTGAAACAACGCGTATCAATACCAAGAATACTCATGGTACAGGTTGCACATTGAGTTCTGCCATCGCGTCTTACTTGGCTCAAAATAATACCTTACATCAAGCGGTCTCTAACGGTAAAAGCTACATTACTCAAGCGATTGCTCATGCCGATGAGCTCGACATCGGTAAGGGGCACGGTCCTGTTCACCACTTTTACGCGCTGAACCGATGAACCATATTCGTATTGAAAACGCCACGCTCACCTATTTAGGTGACGCTCAACCGATATTCTCAGACTTGAGCGTACAGTTTGAAGCGGGAAGCTGGACCGCTTTGTTAGGACCTAGTGGCTGCGGGAAGTCGACGTTGCTGCGCTATATCGCTGGGCTACTAACGGAAAAAGTCACCTTTACCGCCAAAACTGTAGTTCCTAGCCTTACTCAGCTATCGAGTAACGTAGCCTACATGGCGCAGCAAGATTTACTTATGCCTTGGTTAACCGTTGTTGACAATGTGTGTTTAGCCACACGTTTGAATGGTCAGCGTGTCGAAGCCAATACGAAAGCCAAAGCCATGGCGTTATTGGAACAGGTTGGACTCGATAGCAAAGCGAATGTTCTGCCCAACGAACTATCTGGCGGACAAAAACAGCGCGTTGCCTTAGCTCGAACTTTAATGCAAGACAAATCGATAGTGTTGATGGATGAGCCATTTTCTGCGCTTGATGCCGTCACTAGACATAAATTGCAAAATCTTGCCGCTCAGTTGTTGTGTGATAAAACAGTATTATTGATCACCCACGATCCACAAGAAGCCTTGAGGCTCGGCGAGCAAATATTGGTCATGAACGGGAAACCCGCCCAGCTTAATAAAGTCGTCCCTCCACAATCGGCTATTCCTAGAGATATCGATGGCGAATTCGCAACCATCCAACAATCCATCCTAGAACATTTAGGGGGACACTCGTGACAGTCTTAACACAAGTCGCTGAACAAAGCCGTCGACAGGCGGCTGCTCAGAAAAAGCAAGGGATAAGCACACTATTGCGAGTACTGGTTAGCTTCCTGATTATCTTAGGGCTTTGGAAAGCTATCGTGGTGCTGTTTGAGCTCCCCAGTTTTATCTTACCAGCACCCGAGGCCGTACTCGTTAAGCTGGTCGAGCGTCAAGATGTACTTCTTAAACACACTTGGGTTACGACACAAGAGATCCTGCTCGGACTCCTACTAGGCTTATCAATGGGGCTGTTCTTTGCACTGCAAATGCTGTTGTTTCAGCCCGTCAAACGTTGGCTCCTGCCGATTTTAATAACCAGCCAGGCTATCCCAGTGTTCGCTCTCGCTCCAATTCTGATGTTGTGGCTGGGCTACGGTATTGCCTCCAAAGTGGTCATGGCAGCACTGATTATCTTCTTTCCCGTTACCACTTGTTGCTATGACGGACTGCGTAATACGCCTGTGGGCTATTTGGATTTGTCACAGACTATGGGGACTAGCCGATTCCGACAACTATGGCACATACGTTTACCAGCCTCGCTACCTGTCCTTGCCTCTGGTATACGAGTCGCCGTCGTAGTTGCTCCTATCGGTGCTGTCGCTGGCGAATGGGTTGGTTCAAGTGAGGGCTTGGGGTATCTCATGTTGCAAGCCAATGCTCGCATGTTAATTGATGAAATGTTTGCGGCGCTGTTTATTTTAGCCAGCGTCTCAGTCGCGCTTTACTTTTTTACCGATTGGGGGCTCAAGCGCCTAATCCCTTGGGAAAATAAATAACAATCAAAAGGAAAAACCATGAAATCCATGCTCAAACTCGCTGCAGCTCTGCTGCTAACTACAGCCAGCATCATGCCGGCTCACGCTGCAGAAAAAAAGCTCACGCTAATGCTCGACTGGTTTGTTAACCCAAATCATGGCCCTATCGTCATTGCTCAAGAGAAAGGTTACTTCAAGGAGCAAGGGCTTAATGTTGATATTCAAGAACCAGCCGACCCAAGCACACCAGCCAAACTGGTTGCTGCGGGGAAAGTCGACCTTGCGGTTTCGTATCAAACCAGCCTTACTATCGACGTGGCTGCTGGGCTGCCACTGATCCGCAGCGCAACCCTGATCGCAACGCCGCTTAATACCATGATGGTATTAGACAATGGCAAGATAAACACGCTAGCAGACCTAAAAGGTAAGAAAATTGGTATTGCTATCGCAGGTAACGAAGAAGCGACCATAGGTACCATGCTCAGTACCGAGGGAGTGGCATTTGACGAGGTACAGATCATTAATGTTGGTTGGGCCCTCTCCTCCTCTCTCGCATCAGGAAAAGTAGACGCAATTTGGGGTGGTTTGAGAAACTTTGAAACCAACCAGCTAGAACTTGAAGGTTATAAACCAAAAGCCTTTTTCCCTGAAGAACACGGTGTACCAACTTATGAGGAACTAGTGTTTGTCGCCAATGCCAACAGTTATGACAAAGAAGCCATCCTAAAATTCAACCGTGCGATTGAAAAGGCCACCACTTACATAGTGAATCACCCAACAGCTTCTTGGAATGAGTTTGTTGCCTACGCACCAGACACGTTAAACAACGAACTCAATAAAAGAGCATGGCGTGACACGTTGACTCGATTTGCGCTTAGGCCATCTGCGGTTGATGCGACCAAATATGACGCGTTTACCGAATTCATGTATCAACACAAAATTATCAGTGCAAAGCCAAAAGCAGAGACCATCGTACCTGTACTTTAGGAGTGACCATGAACCATCAAGACTTAATTAACGCTTGCCAACAAGAGTGGTTAGCTTACACCGAACATGACTTCGTCAAGCAATTAGCGGTTGGGGCTCTCGCTCAGCAGGCGTATTTACACTATTTGAAGCAGGATTTTCTATTCTTAAAGCAGTACGCTCGCGCCTATGCACTAGCGATCTACAAAGCCAAAACACTTGCTCAAATGCGCGAAGCGGTACCAAGTGTTGAGGCACTATTAAACTCTGAGATTGGCCACCATGTCACTTATTGCCAGCAGTGGGGAATCACAGAAGCAGATATGGAAGCGGAAGTCGAAGATTTTGGTACCGTGGCGTATACACGATATGTCCTAGATGCAGGAATGACGGGCGAATTAGTTGATCTTTATGCTGCACTAGCACCCTGTGCCATCGGCTATGCCGTTATCGGTGACAACTTACTCAAAAGCGCCGATACCATGCTAGAAGATAATCCCTATCGTAGTTGGATAGAACTGTATGGCAGCGAAGAATTCCAGTCAGGAGTGCAAACCAGTATCAAACGATTAGACGTGCTACTAAAAGACATTGACCTGCAAAGCCAGAGAGCACAAGAGATCATACATGTGTTTAAAACGGCAACTCGCATGGAAATTGCCTTTTGGCAACAAGGCTTAGATGCCGCCTAATCTAAAGCCGACTATTTAGGTCGGCTTTTTTTATCTCTTCAAAGAAAGCAATTAACAAACAAATATCACACAAACAACCCGCATTTAAAATTTTGTGCCTGCCATCACGTGTTAACACAATATTTACATCCAACCTTAACATTTGCAACAAACTTAGGTAGGATGCGCGAAGTGTTTTATAAATTCAAACACTTCGCGCTCAGCTTTCTCATGCTTTTCGTGCAAGCAAGGACGATTGGGAAACGGTGGGTATCAACAATAGCTTTCGAACAATCAGAACATCAGTCGCTGAGTTTCAAAAGCTACCCCAGCTTTACAGGGAAGAACTATGCAGTCTTTGGTTGATTTTTTAAACGGGATAATCTGGAGTCCCGCTCTAATTTACTTGTGTCTTGGTGCTGGCCTTTTTTATTCAGTGCTCACTCGTTTTGTACAGGTGCGTCATTTCTTCGAAATGTGGCGTCTATTACTTTCCGGTAAAAGCTCAGAAAAAGGGATCTCCTCATTTCAAGCTTTAGCGGTTTCACTTTCTGGTCGCGTTGGTACGGGTAATATTGCCGGTGTCGCTGCGGCTATTGGTTTTGGTGGTCCAGGCGCAGTTTTCTGGATGTGGATGGTTGCGTTTTTTGGCGCAGCAACAGCCTATATCGAATCCACGCTCGCTCAAATCTATAAAGAAGAAGATGAAGGGCAATTTCGTGGCGGCCCAGCTTATTACATAGAAAAAGCGATGGGACAAAAATGGTACGCATGGATCTTTGCTATTGCGACTATTTTCGCTTGTGGTGTTCTTCTACCTGGTGTTCAATCGAACAGCATTGGTAATGCAGTAGAAACCGCATTCGGCACAGGCGCTATGATTGACACTGCTATCGGTACCATCAGTTTTGCTAAAATTTTCACTGGTGCAGTTATTTCCGTCATTCTTGCGTTCATCATTTTTGGTGGCGTAAAACGAATCGCAAACTTCACACAAATCGTTGTGCCATTTATGGCTCTAGCGTACATCATCATCGCGTTCGTGATTATTCTGCTTAACATCGGTGAAGTACCGGGGATTGTTAGTATGATTATTGGCGATGCATTTACCCCAATGGCAGGCTTCGGCGCGGCAATTGGCTGGGGTGTAAAACGTGGCGTCTACTCTAACGAAGCAGGCCAAGGTACTGGTCCACATGCAGCTGCAGCAGCAAACGTTGATCACCCAGCACAACAAGGTTTAGTGCAATCTTTCTCTATCTATATTGATACGCTTCTAGTGTGTTCTGCGACAGCATTTATGATTCTTATCACAGGTGCGTACAACGTTCATGGTCCAGAGAGTACGTTCTTGGTACAAAACCTTGCCGAAACCGTTGGAGCCAATGGTCCTGCGTTTACTCAGCTAGCTATCGAAAGCACAATGCCTGGTGTTGGTAAGCTATTTATCGCATTTGCACTATTCTTCTTCGCATTTACGACCATTCTGGCGTACTACTACATTGCAGAGACAAATATCGCTTACATTCGCCGTACTTTCAAAATCAACGGATTGATGTTCATCTTGAAACTCGTGCTAATTACATCTGTGTTTTATGGGACAGTGAAAGCGGCTAACCTTGCTTGGGCTATGGGTGATGTAGGTGTTGGTCTGATGGCATGGTTAAACATCGTGGGCATTTTGATCATCTTCTTTATTGCCAAACCAGCAGTCATTGCACTCAAAGATTATGAGAAACAGCAGGAGCAAGGTGTAGAAGAGTACACATTCAACCCTGTCGCACTTGGTATTAAAGGTGCAGACTACTGGGAAGGTCGCTACGAGCGTAAAACAGGTAAAAAGCCTGACGCGCCTCAAGAGGCGGGCTCCGCATCCACTCAGACACAGACATCTTAATTAAGAATTGATGTTCACTTTGGGTAGGTATCTGCCTGTGCAGGGATGACATGAAACCTGCTCATCGCATAAAAAAAGGGGTAGCTTAGCGAGTATACAGTAAAAAATATGTCTATTTGCGTGTGAGTGAATGATAGCCCTTTACTGACAATGCTTCTTTTAGGTCTATAAAGCGTACATACTATGTATGATGGTGTGGACGCTTTTTTTTATCCCTGAAGGCTTAGCAAGGCGATGGTCTCACTGCGTGAAGACCATCACCCTGCCAAAAGGGTATTTAAGGGAATGATGGTCAAGAAAAATCATAAAGCCACTCCTGACGCTCGCACAGTTCACTACTCGCTAGGCATTTATGATTTTTCTTGACCATCCGCTGAAACACGTTTTTGGACAGAACCGATTTAGAGCAACCTGTCAGAGCTGATTACATCGTGGCTACAGAACTGACAGATTGAATCCAGACTAATCCAATTTATACCAACTGGGTTATCTTTACTTTAATAGCTTTCATTAACCAGCTATTGGTTTATGAGCGTATTTTTGATTGATGGCAAGATGTAACCTAGATACTCATCCCGAACCCTTAAGCTACATGTTTTAGATAGTTCAAAGTCAATGGTATGCCCATCAACGTAAATTGAACTACTAAGCTTGTCTAGCTTATATTCCTTGCCTTCTATAAGCTTTTCCAGTGCCTGAAACGCATCTTTTATGCTCGTTATTTCGATACTAGCTTTCGCCGCTCTGTCTATGACTACGCGGCTAACTTTTACCTTTCCAGTGCCTTCAAGCTTTGCGTTAAGATCACTTTCGAGTACACATCTAAACGCTTTCAAGCTCAACTCTGGGTTACTAAAGCCCATCTGAAAGTCAAACAGTCTCGTGAAGCAATCCAAAAACGTCCTCGTCGACTTTGGTGAGTTATAAATCACCATCAATAGTTTGTTTGTATCTAGAGCCTCGATATGAAAGCTGATGTTTCTATAGGTGACGTACGAAATCTCATCGATAACATTACCAAATTGGTCATAGGTCTCATCGTTAAACTCTACTTTTTCAGAGTACGTAGCGTGAAGAGCTTCCGATTCATTCAGCGAAACGCCGTGAAATGTAAAGTCATGCTGCTCATCAGATTGCTGCCTTAATTTAGACATTATTTCTGAGACGCTCTTTTTACTATTTATCAGTAGTAACTTCAGCCTCTGACGACTCATTTTCGTCCCCCCCTTGAGTTTCTGCTACGATTTCATCGACTATCGTACGTGCAGTATCTTCGATAAGCCTAGATATCCGTAGCTCTTCTTCGTTGTCCAGCTTTGATGAGTTTTTGTTGTATTTTCCTTTCCCTTGATACTTGAACTTTCCTCTAGTTACATACGCGAAATCTTCAAAAGTTTCAGGCTCACTAAACATTGCTTCCATTACATAGATATCCGAGTCGACAAGCTCCTCTTCAAACTTCCATCGGATCTTGGAAATATAAAATCCACGACCATATAAATCCTGAAGTTCATCAGACTTTAGTACACCTTCACCTTTCAATGAGCCTCTACTGATGTGTATACCAGAATCTCCAGAGTCCTCTTCATCATCTGTTGGTTTGGGGTGAAATAAATAAACATCCGTAACGTCTCTCACCTTAAAGCCATTCATGCCATAGATTAACCGCTGAAAGAACTTAGTCCGCATATCAGCATCGTCCACTGAAGCTAAATTAATACGAGTAGAGTCGAATTCCTCACCTGCCTCTTCGGCTGTCAGTGCGATAGACTCGCGAATGGTTCTCTCGTACTCTTTCACTTTTGGATTGTCGGGATATCTTACTGTGTAACCAGAATCCGTTTTCTCGATTGTGATGGTCGCTTCTTTCTTAACAATTTGCTTAAACTCAGATTTTGTATAATCTGGCGTTTCATACGTTATATCAACAACATAATTACCGTGCTCATCTTCACGCCAAAGACACAGATCATCTTCTTCAGTGACTTGTTTCTTTAGGACTTCTAGTGCCGTCTCTAAAGAGTCTGTGTCCACTACTGTCGCATAGTCGCTAGTCGTCGTTTTTTCTTTACGCTGCACCACGCCCATCGCTGTCGCTATTCTTTGATGGTCATAGTAGTCATGGTTGTATTTAGAAAATTCACGAGCAAGTGCTTCTCTTTTGGTTTCAATCGAGATGATAACGCCTCGTGAAAGGAACAAATCCCTGAGTTCAGGATTGTTAATCTTAGAAGTGTTGAGCGCGTCAAACAAAGCCTTATCAGTGACGCTATAAAGATAATTTTTATGCATGAACACCCTTCCAACCAATATCTTCGGAGTTATAGAACTCTATCTTGTAAGGAATTAACTCCAGTGTAATATTGAGTCTCTTCTTCATTTCTTTGTCATAACCCCACTCGTGGGCATACTTTTCCAGCGCTCGATTAAAATGAGAACGAGCTGAACCACTGGTTTCAGTGTGAGGTACCTTTAATCGAATCTTGTTTTCAGTGTTCAATAGCTGGTACTTTGAGAGCAAATCTAAGAGGTAAAGAAATTCATTATCGGTATTTGCTTGTCGATTGTAGTAAACAATGTAACCTGGATCGTATACAGCTTTAATCTGACCACCAACGATATCATGTACCTCATCATGCTTGATGATTATGAAAGGTGATGACAACATTTCGATAGTCGCTGGCAGATATTTCTCCGAAGAGACGACCTTATGGAAGGTCAACTCTGGGTAGTAAAAACCAAACTCTGTTTTTGGAAACGTACTTTGACGCACCATATCGTTAATATCAGAGGCAATTGTCATCCAATAGTTAATCTGAAGTGGTTCGATAAAGTGTAGTTTTTTATCTTTAGGAACAGGTATCTTTGAAAGCTGAACAGGCTTAGGTAACCTACCTGTTTGACCTTTCTCTCGCTTGGGTGGGTAAAAAAAGTCGTAGAAGCCTTTCTGGTATTGATTATCGTGGTTATAAACAAACAGTAAACCGCGGACTTCAAAATCACCCGCAGGAATTAGGTATTTATCTTGCCAGTGCGTACTATTACCGGCGCAATCAATCGTCTTCGCCAGAGATGTCAAAGCTTCTTCTATCTTCGCAGGGCTTATTGAGCCCTTACCGTAGCTTTTTAAATCGGTATTAAAAAGGACGTTTTTGTTGCTATAAGGATCTTTGTAACCCCAAACGACATCAACAGGGTGGGTGTGCTTCTGGTTTTTGTTTTTGTCTAAGTGCTTTTCCTGTTTTCTACATGGAAAGTCTTGGTCGTAAGGACCATATTGCTCCCATTTAAAAATGCTTAACAAATTGGAAGATACAACTTTCGCGATCTCCTCACGAGGCCCGTTTTCAGCCATTAATTCTAACCCTACTATTGATAATTAAATTTACTCTAAACTTAATTGTATAATATGCAAATGATTGACTCTCTTCTAGTGGCTAGCTCAATGTACCGTCAAGTTTTTCTCTAGATTGGGTTTGTCTTGTCTAAAGCGGCAACGTAAAATTGCTCAAACTAACTTTGGGGCAGAAACGTGCTAAGAGGTGTATGGTTAAGGGCTAGATAATCTAGGCTACCCGATTTTGGTTCTGCACTTAGGGCTGGCAACAATGACCTCACCCCAATGCCCTATTAATTTTTTAATTAGGATAGACTGACACCTTTTAACATTGCGGCGATAATCGAGTTTTCAGGCTTTTGGTACTGCCCTGCGCAATAGGTAAGGTGTCCATACCCCTCTGCCTCATGTTTATGATCGGCAGCCAAGTGGCTTGCTAACCACTTACCTTGAATGGATGGAACGGTATTATCGTCATCAGCGTGCCAGACAAAGGCATTACTATGGGAGAGTTCTTTGACATCAAACCCCCAATCAAAACAAGTGTCTTGTGCAGTTTCCCATGTAGAACCAGAAGTTCCCCTAACAACGCCACGCTTAAGGGATGCATGAAAGCGCTCTACTAGCTCTTTATCAGCTTCTACTTTTGGAAAACCTTTCCTAAGTACACCTGTAGCAACGCTTTGAGGCAACATACCAAATACAATTCGGAAGATACTAAAATACCAACCCATACTGTATTTTTTAAGAGAGCTAGAGTGTGGTGTTTGACCAGTGCCTATTGTGCTAGCAAAGCCCAACTCTTTGTTAAGTGCTGTAGGAAGTAAAGGTGCATTTAGACCCAAGCCTATAACTCTATCTGGATAAGTTAATGCTGTCGCCATCGCATGTGGAGTACCTTGCGAATGCCCGGTGATATAGAACTGTTCTACATTTTCAGCTTTAAGCACAGCAGCTAAGTCTTCACTGGCCCACTCAACAACTTTCCGACCGGGCTTCTGATCGGTAAAGCCACAGCCAGGCAGGCTAATCGCTATACCTTTAACATTAAGTTCTTGGCAAATATTTGCGTAAGTTGCTTTTTCAAATCCAGCTTCAAGTGCAGAGCCATGCATATTGATGACGACTTGAGCCCCCAATTGTTCGCTACCATAAACGGCATAAGCGATAAGGCGACCATCATCCGTCAAAGCATACTTCTGACCAGCTTCTTCAATTTCCTGTGTGGATATGGAGCGCATCCCTTTTTCCCTGATTCTAACCCCTATATGGTTAAATGTAAGAATTAGGGCGAAAAGAAGAAAGATGATAGTGAGAAGTAAACTCATGTTTATCCCTAAAATCCATTTTATGGACGAATAATTGTTAGCTAAAATAATGAGGAATGAACGCAACCAACTGATAGTTGTACAGTTTAAATGCTTTTTGAACTAAACCGCTGTACTGCAGAAAAACCTTTATGGTATCCCTTCCTCGAGTCTATATAATTAATCAGTTTCTGCATAATATTGAAACTTTTTCATTAAATTCATTATTACTGGATGAGTTTAATGGCTTACCCGTTCAAGTTCCTCTTCTGAAACACGTTTTGGGGGCATTTTCGTGTTTCATACCCCGTCCGCACGCCTCTGGACAAAAGTTAGAAAATCACGAATAACTTTAGGTAATGGAAATCTACTGAAAGTACAGTCGACCACTGATTATGCGGATAGGATTATGATGAGCAGCTACTAATTACACCGTTCTGAGAATTGCCTGCCGAAACTGAGCTGCTATGTATAGCGTTAGGATTAGTGGTGTCCTTTTCAAGCAGCCTAACAATAGGTGTTTATACCATAAACGCCAACGTTACTTCAGCTGTATCTTTTACAGAATCTGCATACTCTTGATAATGAGCCACTAGCTGGTTAATCAAAACGTCAACTAGAAGCAATGCACTTACTTTTGAAGCGAACGCACCACCTGTTAGAGGTCCTTCAGGTCTTGCCGCAACAAGCACTTCATCAGAAGTCACTGACAGAGGGCTATGTCGAATGTTAGTTAAACTCACTACGGGGGATAGTTGACTAGCTGCTCTTTTAGCTGTGTATACTATATCTTTAGTAGAGCCGGAGCTTGAAACCGCAAACCACAAGTCACTAGATTTCGATTTGACTGCACGCATCGCTGCAAGATGGGTGTCTTCAAACATGATGGAGTGTTTACCAATTCGAGTTAAGCGAAAAGTCAAATAACGGCCAACAATACTCGATGCACCAACACCGACACAATTAATAGTTTCTGCTTCATGAATCATTTGGCAAATTCGGTCAATCTGCTTTCGGTCTATCAATGCTCCAGTATCTTGCAGACTGGTAATCGCACTTTGGGCTGCAACGTCAATGAGATCAGCCGCCTCATTCACGGAGTTATTAGTTTTTTGTATTTGCGGCTGGCTGAGTTCAATCGCAAGTCCCATTCGAAAGTCTGAGTATCCTTTAAAACCAAGGTCTCTACACAAGCGAATAACGGTTGCTTCACTTGTCACCGTACCTCTTGCTAACTCAGTTATAGTAAGGTACTGAACACTATCTGCGTTAGATAAGATAAAACAAGCCACTTTTTTTAGTTTGGGGCTATAACCTTCCAAACCATAACGAAGGCGAGATAGCAAATTAATTTTAGGTTCTGAGTTCATAGTGCTTTATGTTTCATAAGTGACTTTTAGAGTATAACGTAATTCAAAATAATAAGAACCTAGCGAATGCTAGGCTCTTGTCAATATCTATTGCTATAAGTGATATTTCTCTATTATTTGATTCTTATAGGTTTCAGCCTGAGTTCCATAAATCAACTGAATGCCATTGCCAGAGCGAATCACCCCTTTTGCTTCGAGTGATTTCCAAATATCATCACTAGCGGGTAGTTCGCTGTCTTTCACTGTAATACGTAGACGTGTAATACAAGCGTCAATCGAAGCAATGTTATCTTTACCACCTAAGTTAGTCACAATATCGTCGATCAGCTCAGTATCTTTACCATTATAATCCTTACGGGTGTACAGCTTATTCTCAGCATCATTACGACCTGGGGTTGAGTAATTAAATTTTCTAATCATAAAGCTAAATACGAAGTAGTAAATCACTGCGTAAACCGGACCAAGGATCAGAATCCATTGATATGATGTCTTCGCAGTTCCTTGTAACAACCCAAAGAAGGTAAAGTCAATAATCCCACGAGAGAAAGTAATCCCTACAGCGACATCTAACATGTGCATCAACATGTAAGCAATCCCCTCCAACACAGCATGTACCGCATACAACGCAGGAGCAACAAATAAGAACGTAAACTCTAGTGGCTCAGTAATACCGGTTAGGAACGACGTTAATGCAGCTGATATCAAGATACCTTTGACTTTAGCTTTATTCTTATCGTCTGCACAACGATACATAGCCAGCGCAGCTGCCGGTAGACCAAACATCATTGGCAAGAAACCACCTGTCATTGTACGTGTTGCTTCTGAGCTGAAATGAACCGTTGTTGGATCTGCCAGTTGAGCAAAGAAAATCTTCTGACCACCCGCAACCATTTCGCCAGCAACTTCTTGTACACCGCCTAGTTCTGTATACCAGAATAATGGGTAAATCGCATGATGAAGACCAAATACATTCAAAAGTCGCATCAATGAACCGTAGAGGAATGTACCAATGTAGCCCATAGCAGAGAAGGCTTCTCCAGCAAAGACGATTGATTTGAAAATTGGTGGCCAAATAAATGGAAATATAAATGCCAATGGAATAAAGAACAGCATTGTCATAACAGGTACTAAGCGGTTACCGCTAAAGAATGCTAAGTAATCTGGCAGGGTTACGTTTGAGAAACGATTAGTAATAAATGCTGATAGAAGACCACATGTAATACCACCAAACACCCCTGTTTGTAGCGTAAATATTCCAAGCTCTTTAGTATACATCGAGGCTAAACCAACCGCCTCATCTGGATTCGCACCAGCGGCAATAAGCCCTTCAACACTTGTAGTCTCTGGTGTTAAGCCTTGGAATCCAAGTACCGTTCTGATTACGGTGTGGAATAGCAAGAACCCAAGCACAGCTGATAGTGCAGCTGTCTCTTTATTATTGTTTGCCATTCCAATTGCTACACCTACGGCGAATAGCAATGGCAAGTTAACAAACACGAATAGGCCAGCCTGGAAACAAAGTACCAAAAACTGATTAGCAACTGTCCCAGGAGCCAAGAATGTTAAATTATAAGTTTCAATGAGTGGCCCACTCGTGAATGCCCCACCAACACCAAGTAAAATACCTGCCATTGGTAAAACAGCAATGGGCAGCATAAATGCCCGTCCGATCTTTTGTAGTACAGAAAAGATACCGTTCATGTATCCTCCAAACCCTTTGGTTTATTAAAATTGTATTTAAACCGCTGTGCAGCTTCCCTTAATCGAGTTGATTATCAACATGGAAAAAATATTCTTCAATGATGATGAAGAATATTTGTGATCAATTTAAAAAAAATTATTTTCATAAAGGTAAAAAATAATTTTTAGTGTTATAACTACCCCCACAAACAGATTTTTGTAAATTAAATTCATATAAGAGGCGAGTAATGAAAAACTGGGACATCACTGAAATAGTCAAAATACTAGCTCAAACTATAGTTGTATCTATTCAGCCAGTTGACGGAAGTCCACTCGACACTACGGAGTTTGTTGTTGCTATGGCAAAAGCAGCTGAAGCAGCAGGTGCACCAGCATTAAGAATCGAAAGTGCTGAACGTGTGGCCGCTGTAGCAAATTCTGTCTCCATTCCTATCATTGGCATTATAAAAAGAGATTTACCTGAGAGTCCTGTACGTATTACGCCTTTCGTTGAAGACGTAAGAGCATTAGAAGCAGCAGGTGCAGCAGTTATTGCTTTCGATGCAACAGATCGAATCAGGCCAGAGGCTCGTGAGGCAATTGCACAGGCGATCGTTCAATCTAATTGTATTGGTATGGCTGACTGTGCTGAATTTGCTGACGGCTTATGGGCTCACTCCCAAGGTATTGAATTGATTGGCTCTACTTTGTCTGGCTACACTAGTGAGACTACACCAGTGGACCCTGATTTCGAATTGGTAAGGAAGTTTGCGAAAGCTGGGTACCACACAATGGCAGAAGGTAGATTTAATTCTCCAGATCTGTGTAGGAAGGCAATACAAGCAGGTGCACTATCAGTAACAGTAGGATCAGCACTAACTCGTTTAGAAGTCGCTACATCATGGTACCTTGATGCCACCGCAAACGCCGTAAATAGCTAACCCAGAAAGGAGAGCATCATGTTAAAAGCGATTACGGCAGATACTTTGTTTGATGGTACACACTATTTAGAACGCCACGCCCTACTGTATGATTGTTCAAAGATTCATAGTGTAATCCCAGTCACAAAAGTTGATTCTAATATAGATTTGATTGATTGCGGTGACGCTGTCATTACTCCTGGCTTTATCGATATCCAAGTCAACGGAGGCGGAGGTGTGATGTTCAATGATGTCCAATCTGTTACAGCGATTAAAACTATTATAGAAGCGCACCGTAAAGGTGGTACGACGCATATACTACCTACTTTGATAAGCGAAACGCCATCAATCATGAGTGATGCACTAAGAGCAGTTGAGCAAGGCATAAAGCAGAAAACTAGCGGCTTACTAGGTATCCACTTAGAAGGCCCTTGGTTAAACTCTGTAAAAAAAGGTGCTCATGACGAAAGTAAGTTTTATAGTCCGACCATTGAACAATTAAATGCTTTCCCTTGGTTATCACAAGGAATAAATTTCATCACTTTAGCACCCGAGAAAGTAGAATTAGAGTGTATTAAATGGCTATTAGATAAGGGCTGCATCATAGCCGCAGGGCATACAGATCTTATCGAGCAAGAGCTAGTTGACAAGCTTGAAAGTATTCATGGTTTTACTCACCTGTATAACGCAATGTCACCCCAAACTGGGCGTGATCTTGGGGCAGTAGGCATCGCGTTAAATGATGATAACTGTTGGGTATCTTTCATTGCTGATGGGATTCACGTACATCCTCAAAACTTGTTAATGGCTATCAAACTAAAGCCAAAAGACAAAATGGTACTTGTAACTGATGCTATGGCCTCAGTAGGAAACCCTGATGAGATCTTTACACTTAATGGGCAAAAAATCAGACTCAGCTCTGGTAAATTAGTTAACGAAGCTGGCAACCTCGCTGGTGCACATATCACCATGGCACAATCTGTAAAAAATCTTATTGATTGGGGCATTGATCCAATTCATGTCTATCAGATGGCAAGTACTAACCCTGCCCATGCATTAAATCTTGAAAAAGAACTTGGTTACCTTAAAGCAGGGTATCGAGCGTCAGCGACAGTCCTAGACAAAAATGGTAAACCAAATTGTGTTCTAGTTGAGGGAACCTTGTACAGGTTTTAGATGATTATTGCAGGTCACTCTACTCCCCCTATTTCTTTGAGTGGCCTTTTTTCGCAGTAATCAAATATTAGAAAATATAGGTCAATATAAGCATACATGTTTAGTGAAGAGCATCTACTCTAAGCGGTTTTGGGGCATAAACGTTCTAGCAGTGATCGTGCTGGCACGTCTCTGGACAGAACTTTCGGATGGTATTTATCCTTCAAATAACTTTTGGTATCTCAAATCGAGTTTGCACAACAGAACAATAATCATCTCTACAAGGAATAGTCGGGGGAATTTCTTATCTCATATCTATTTTGTGTTTTCCAATGCTATGCAATACATCTGAAGCGGTCCTTTCAGCATGCTGATACCTAGTGCTTCACGATCACTATTGCAGTTCATCGCCAAAACGTAGCCATGTAAGTAGTCAGCTAGCAGACTTATACCATTCATAGTAGCGACTTCACCTAGCGACAGAGGCTTGACCACTTGCTCAAACTTTTCATAAAACACCTCTGCTGGGCCATACACTTCCATACTCAGCGTGGTTTCCAGCAAACCGGGATAATCGGCATGTAGGCTAAGGTAGCTGGTGCACAGCTTGTATAGCTCTGATTCCCAATCGTCACTTACGATAGGCTCATAGATATCTTCAACCAGTGAGGTAGTTATCGCCTCTAGCAGCTTGTATTTGTTTTCGAAGTAGTAATAGATCGCCATCGCATCTACGTTCAGGTTAGTGGCGAGTTTACGAATACTGGGGATCTTTCCTTCTGCCTTCATCAAGGATTTAGCCATATCCAAAATGGCATCAGAACTCAATTGGTTACCTGATCCT
>NZ_JAKGTN010000033.1:0-42205 GCF_021568915.1 Vibrio sp. McD22-P3 | reverse complement strand
GGCTTCTTTTCTTTCTGCTGGTATACGAGACAAAGTTTACTCAATACCGCCCATACTGGTTAAATTTTAACAGTGACAACAATCCTGCCAGAGGGGGGTAACATTAGATTCAAGTCCAACCCTTTCTGGCGCTCGGGTAAAACTGCAAATCAATCGACATGAGGATTATGTATGGCGACAGTAGTGATAGCCGATGATCACCAAATAGTGAGTGAAGGCATTGCGCGCTTGGTAGAATTGAGCCATCAAGTAGTGGGTATTGGTGTTGATGCCCACGAGTTAGTACAATTGGTCAAAAAACATCAACCCGATCTGGTGATTACTGATATCTCGATGCCAGGTATGCAACTCAATACCACGATCTCCCTAATTAAAAGAGCCGCTCCGAACAGCGCAATAGTGTGTTTATCAATGCACGATGAGCCGGAAATCGTGAAAGCAGCGTTTGAATATGGTGCCAACGGATATGTGCTTAAACACCAAGCTGGCTTTGAATTGGCAAAAACCATGGAGAAAGTACTTGCTGGCGAATCCTATGTGCCCGATGAATTGCAGACAATTATTGAACAAAAAACGCAGCTCACTGCTCGCCAGCTTGATATCCTAAAGTTTCTTGCACAAGGCCTGTCGGCTAAGAAGGTCGCACTAGAACTGAATATTTCCTCTAAAACAGTCGAGTATCACAAGTACAAAATGATGGAACAGTTGGATTTGAAAAGTGCTTCTGAGTTGATCGCTTGGGCCCATAGCCGTAATCTGGTGTGAGCGTGACTTCACTCAATTGGGAAATCTCCTAGTAGAGTGATAAATGCCCTGCAACGATAATGGTAAAAAATCGAATAGGGGCTATTTATGAGCACTTCATCCAAACATCCATTTCATCTGCTAGTTAAGCCTGTTGGTTCTAAGTGCAACCTAGATTGTCACTATTGCTACTACTTAAGAAAAGAAGAACGTTATAAATCGGGTGCAACGATGCAGATGTCTGAAGCAATGCTCGAAATGTATGTTCAACAGTATATTGCTGCGCAACCTAAGCACATCAAATTTGTTGACTTTAGCTGGCAGGGGGGGGAGCCCGCCTTGCGCGGATTAGACTTTTATCTGTTGGCTGTAAAGTTACAAAAAAAGCACGCTCGTCCAGGAATGACCATTACGAATACCTTCCAGAGTAATGGCACGCTCATCAATGAGAAATGGGCAAAGTTCTTCAAAGAGAATAACTTTCTAATCGGACTGAGTATTGATGGTGACGAACTTAATCACAATCATGGCCGTCCTGACGTAAAAGGAAACCCCACATATTCCCGAGTTCTGCGTGGATTGGAATTATTGAAAAAGTACAAGGTGCAGTTCAATACACTGACGGTCGTCCATAGTGATAACGCTCGTTTAGGTAAGGCGACTTACCTCAAATTAAAGGCTTTAGGGGCGAGTGTTATCCAGTTTCAGCCCTGTGTTGAGCATCCATTGGATAGGCGAAGTGATAAAGACTGGTCGTTAACGCCTCATCAATGGGGACACTTTCTGTGTGATGTGTTTGACGAGTGGCGCAAAAATGATGTGGGCAAAGTCTTTGTGCAGTTTTTTGAAAACACGCTTGGCATTTTAGCAGGGCAGCCAAGTCAGATGTGCTTTCACTCAGAAACGTGTGGCCAGCAAATGATGCTTGAACATGATGGCTCCGTGTATTCTTGTGATCATTACAGTTATGAAGACTACAAGGTGGGTGATATTGATGTCATTGACATAGGTTCTGTGGCGTCTTCTCAACAACAGATTGAATTTGGTGTCAATAAGCTCAAATCTTTACCAAAACAGTGTCGTGATTGTCACTTCCGTCCTATGTGTAACGGGGGGTGTCCAAAAGAGCGAACGGCCATGACGGTCGACCTTGAACCCGGACTGAATAACTTATGTTTGGGATATAAGAAGTTTTTTATCCATTCTATGCCTTATTTTGGAGCTATGTTGGAAGCGATAAAGCAGGGACATCCAGCCGCTGTGTACCCGATTTTCCTACAGCGCTAAATTAAACAAGAAGCCCGCGTTAAGCGGGCTGGAAATAAGCTAGAAACCAATTCGGTATGAGATGAGGGAGAGATGATCCCCTTTGTCGTATTGATAGGTGTAAACCAAACTCTGGTTGTTATTAATCTTGTAACCCGCATCCGCGATGACATCCCAACTCCTAAAACTAGAACGATGCCCATTGTCTTCTTTAAGGTCGTTGAAGCTATAGGTGTATTCTGGAGTAACACTGAACCAGATGTTGTTACTTGTGTTGTAAACCATACTTAGCGACAACTGCGTATAGTAAGCGGTGTTCGACATATGTTGGTGCTCAAATGAACCTAAGGTTAACTCTGGGACCAAGCGAAGCTCTTTATTTAGCGGCACGTTTACGTGCACACCAAGTTCGCCAGTGTTTGCACGGAGGTTTCTATTGTCGAAGTTGGAATCGTAGTTATAACCAACAAAATAGCCAACACCAGTATTGTGGATGACATTAAGCCTTAGGTCGTGATTGTCAAAATTGTCGTCACTATGATATGTCCCTAATAAACTCCAGCTGTTATTAACTTGGCTAGCAAATTGCGCGTTTACGTCGAAATTATTACTGCCGTAACCAACGGAAAGACCGTTATACAATGTGTATGGGTTTGAGAAGTCGATATTTTTATTTGCTAAAGCCGAAGTAGAAAATAGGGTAGTTAAAATTGCTGCGACAGTGGTTACTTTTTTCATTGTTACTCTCTGTATTAATCAATATTTAACTCATCCATGAATAAGCGTGCAATCCGTCGTCTGTGAGCCGTTTCAATAACGCTACTTTATGTTTTGTGATTGATGTTGACGATGAATTAGAGAAATTCAAATTTGCAGATATCTCCTCTCTATATGAGATAGAAAGGAGATAAAACAGAGTAAGTTGGAAGCTTATCGTCCTATCGCGTGATCGAGCAGTTTCAGCTCTTCGTCAAGGGTAGCGAAGTTACTCTTTCCAAGAATAATCTCGTCCCATTCTGTTTTAGTTAGCTCAATTGTTTTGCCTGAATTCGGATGGTCTGTGATAGCGATAACACCGTTTCTAAGTTCTAAAGCGTAATTCACTTTTTTATCGGTGAATCGTAAGTTAAATTGCACCTGCTTATTTTCGGCTAAACGTGAATCAATCATAAAGCGTAGATATTGAACGTTGTCTTCTAGAGTGGAGTTAGCAAGCTTGTGCGCATCAAGCGCCCCCAGTATGTTGCTTAGCTGTTGGTAATGGGTGATGGTCTCATTACCAAAAGTCATACTTCCTTCATGGAGTATAGCTTCCGAAATATAAAACCCTCGAGCATTCGCTGACGTGGTGTGTTGCCCCAGTTTTCGTGCGCTGTTCGCCCGAATCTGTTTGGCTTGATCTGACATCGCGTTTAAATTTTGCAATTGCGATGTTAAAAACAAACTCCATTGGATACTTGCTAAATCTCCTTTTTCAAGCGCTGTTTGAGCTATTGAGGTAACTTTGTCGACACCACCCATGGCTTCGATAGTTCTTTTAGCTTGCTGTTGTTTTGTTAACGGATTGATATCGTAAACATCCCAACCCATCCATCCGATTCTGGCATTGTATACTTGCTTAGCGTAGCTCTCGACTTGACCATAGGTCTCATTATTGGCACGGAGGTTCTTGGGCATGTAAATCCATTCCGCAATGTCTTGAGCGTCTTTACCCATTGCTATTCCTCGGTACGTTTGGTCGTGGATAAGCTGCATCGTATCGCGGAAGTATGTAATGGCTTCTCGGGCACTGTCCTTACCAATATTTGCTGCGCCGTGAATGTCTACATGGAACTCAATATCACGCGTTAAAGCTAAATCTGCAGCTTGAACTAAGCGCATTGGATCTCGATAAATATCACCCCTTAGTGTGTATAAGTTGAAGAGACTTCCCTGATTGATGGCATTGGTCACTAATACCTTCTGGTGTGGGAAGTAAAACGCGACCGAGTCGAGTACGTCGGTTTGACTCGGTAATACCTCTACAGTGAGACCCGCAATGGAATGGGTTTCTACCATACCGTTTTGGAATGTAATATCGGGGGCGATAAAGCCAGAGTCACCAGTGAGTTTATTAATGCTAAACCCTAGCATACTAGGAAAGGCGTCCTCTCCTTGCTCAGGGTGCAGCATTCCAAACTGAATGGCGGCTCTGGTGCTAAAATTGCCGCTTAGTACATTGACACCAGCATCTGCTTGTAGATTGTCCATGAGGTCTTCATGACCGAAGACCAGAGTATTGTCATCAAGCCAGACAGTTGATCCGTGAACATAGTGAGAGTGTGTGTAGAGAATACCAGCAACGGTGATCTCATGACCGACCTCTTTTTCAAGCGCTTTGCGTTGCTGAGTGGCGTATTCGGTGTTGTCACCCGTATCGACGATTATCCATCCTTCAGGACCTTCCAACGCTATGATGTTGCCAATACCCCAACCAGCAATTCGATATACACCGTCGGTGATTTGGGTGACTTGCTTTGCCGCAACATCCCATTCAGCGTTAACGGCTGCCTGTGGTTGTGTCGTAATTGCTCCATTGTGGGTTGTCACCAGCTCGTGGTGCAAAGACATCCCGTACTGATTCTGTGAAGCACTTACTGTTCCGGCAAGTGCCAAACTCATAATGGTTATAGTTAGAGGTTTTATAGATGTAAGAGAAGCGTTTGTTTTCATGGTGTAAACCTGTCTACATTGTGGTGTCCGGTAACATCACGACTCAATATCTGCTTTCCATGTTTAACGATGACTAAGTGATTAATTGGGACACAAGTTATGGGGTTCTGCCCCAGTTGGTTTGGAAGCAAGTGTACGGAGCGATAGGCGTTAAAACTATGAATTGCAGCGATTCATTTTTGCAACCACTCAACGTCGAAAAGAGACGTTGAGTGGTTGCGTGAATAAGTGCCCACTAAGGTGAAAGCAACTATATGTATAAACCTATTTTCTAACTAAAAGGCGTGATAGATATCCTGAACAATTTCTTCAATACCCAAGGTAAAGAACTGAACCCCCATACAAATCAATAGAAATCCCATAATTCGAGTGAAGGCATTAATTCCATTCTGGCCAAGCGCTTTGAGTAGTGGATAAGCCATACTCAGCGTGAAAGCTGCTATGAGAGAAACGACAGCAAATCCAGAAATGACGCCGCTGTATACACTTATCATGTGCAGCTCATCTTTGTGAATGGCGAGCTCAGCTGCAAGACTAATAATTAGCGCCATGGTTCCAGGACCACAAAGAGAGGGAATGGTCAGTGGTACTAGCGCGATAGAGTCTTGGCCGGGGCTTGTATTATCCACGTCTTTCTTTGGAAACAGCATATTGAATCCAATCGCGATGATAATAATCCCGCCACCCAAGCGAAGACTAGGAATGGAAATACTGAATAATTCAAGGACGGAAGCACCAATAAAAAAGGTAATACACAAAGCAAAGAACAAATAAAGGCCGACGGTTTTTGCCTGTGAGACGATATAACTTTTGTTTCTACCTTTACTCAATCCAAGCAAGACCGTCGCGGCGGCAGGTGGATTCATCATTGGCAATAAACCAACGACCGTTAAACTTAAGTAAGTTAAGAGGGTTTCTATATTCATATCTAATTCCGGAATTTGCTTTTTATTACAATAAGAAAGACTGTGCTAAATAGAGGACGCTAAAGAATGAGATAGCATCAGTTAATGTGGTTAGGATTGGACTTGAGAGCATGGCTGGATCGAGGCCGAGCCGTTTAAGCAGCAGCGGTAGGGAGCCGCCAATCACCACTGCGACTGAAGAGGAAAAAGCGTAGGCGAGGCCAATCAGTAATGGCAGATCGACGTGGGCACCACCGTGCGACAGCAGTGTTAAGACGGTAAGTACTAGACCGATTAGAATCCCATTTATAGCGCCGATAGGAAGTTCTTTGCTGACGACATACAATAGATCTTTAGGCGAAAGATGTCCGGTTGATAGCTCTCTAATTGAGACTGCGACCGCTTGGTTTCCTGCTGCACCCGAAAGATTGGCAACTAGCGGCAAAATCGCTGCTAGCACCGCGATTTGCTCAACAATAGGTTCGTAGGCTGCAATGATCGACACAGCGGCGTAGCTTAATATGACCGACGGGATTAAGAAGGCTAACCGACGTAAATTCCTCACGTTATTGGGCATGGTACGACATTCATCGCCTCCCCATATGCCTGACTGCTCTAGCAGCTGTTGTTTCGAGCGTTCATATAACGCCTCGTTTAGCTGTTTTGAACCGACAGCGCCGATTTGAAAGCCTGCTTCATCCACCACTGGAATAATTGGGTGAAACGTATTGTCCAATATGCTTTTCAATGTGTTGAGATCCTGCTCGGGTAATACGGTAGGAACGCTTGGATCAAGATAGCCAGAGAGTTTTGCGCTATACGGGCGCAGGAATATATCGCGGATCTTGAGTGTACCTAGGTATGCCCCTGTAGAGTCATGTAGATAGATATGACGCCACTCTAAACGATCAGCACTATGTTCTTCGGCTCTCAAAATAGCACCTAGATCGGCCACTGTGGTGCTCTCGTCCACTTTGAGGATTTCGCTCTTACAGATCCCACCCGCGGAACTTGCCGGATAGGCGAGTGCTGCTTTTTCTTCATGTTTCCAAGTCGGTGGCAATGCTAGTTTTAACTGGTGTTGAGCTTCAGCGGGTAGATGGCTGATCAACATACGTCGGTCAGCTGCACGGATATATTGAAAGAGGACAGTTGTTACAGAAAGCGGTAGCGCCTGAACCAAATGAATTAGCTCAGTGTCGCTAAAGTGGTCAAGCAGATTAGCGGCCAGTATAGGTGAGGCTTCACTGACTAGCTGCCACAGTTTAACTCGTTCATCAGACGTGAGTTTACGTAATACATGGGGAAGCAGCGTTGCATCCGCTTGCTCAATGTTTAATTGAATTGTTGTAACATTTGAAGATTTAATGCCATTTAACACCTCATTGTACAGAGTAACGGTTTCTTCCGAATCTAGTGATACTGTAAGAAAAGACATGACGAGAACCTTAACGTTTGTTGCGAATATATCCGCGTTCTAATGTTGGCAGTCCGAAGGCTGCCAGCACTTGGGATATGTCGTGCGTTAATCAAACATCAAAATGATGTAGGCAAAGAACAACACTAAATGCGTAGCACCATTTAGTGAGTTAGTTCGACCGCTACTGAAACTCACGCTTGTCATGAGGAGGGTGGCAACCAAAAGCACCATTTCCGCTGGCCCTAATCCCAGGCGGATCGGCTCGTTCATAGTGCCGGAAATCAAAAGAACGGCAGGCACGGTCAGAGCAATCGTGGCAAGCACTGAACCGAAAAAAAGATTCATAGCACGTTGCAGTTGGTTTGTGATGGCCGCTTTGATAGCGCCAACGGCTTCAGGAGCAAGAATGATTAAGGCTACGACGAGGCCGCCAAGTGCCGCGGGAGCGCCAAGTTCACTGATACCATCGTTGATAGGTATGGCGAGACTCTTAGCAAGAAGGATAACCACTACAAGGTAGCAGATGAGCATGAGCGTGTGGTAAGCGTTGCTGTGCAACGGACCGTGGTAGTCGTGCTCATCTTCATTATCTGCGTCTATGAAAAAGTGAGTATGGCTTCTGGTTTGAACAAACAAAAACACACCATACAGAGCGATAGATGTCAGTACTAGTGTCCACGTTAACCCTGCTGACATATTGCCAAAGGAGTCCATACTGGTGAAATTAGGCAGAATGAGGCACAGCATGGCGAGTGGAATGATCGCAACAAGGTAAGCTTTTATTCCATCTAGGTTATAGGTTTGCGTATGGTATTTTAGGCCCCCAATCAGGAGGGTAATGCCGACAAATCCATTCAATACGGCCATAACAACGGCAAACATGGTGTCTCGGGCTAAAACCGGATTAGACTCTCCCGTTAACATGACCGACGACACCATAATGACTTCAAGTAACACAACAGAAAGCGTAAGAATCAGCGTGCCGTAGGGGTCGCCTAGTTTGATCGCCAGGGCATCGGAATGCCTTACCACAGCAAATATCGCAGTCATCACCACGTAGAATAGTAATCCGGTAGTGAGGATATAAGGGACAACGGAAAGACTGCCGTTGAGCAAGTTATCACCAATTAGTTTAAAAAAAACGATGGCCACGATGCCAAGTAGCAGCGTGTACTCTTGTTTTAAAGCCTTGAACATGTTCAGCCTTTTATGAGATCCAGTATGTCGTTGCCTCCTTTTAACGACAGATTGATGGCATAGGCTACTGATTCCTATCAGTAGATCTTTGGGTGAACATTAATTGCTAGAAAGGGTGCCGACCATGAATTAGAGAAATTCATTCGTGGCTTAAATGTTGTGTAGGGGCGAGAAGATCCTTTCAGTCTTTGATTTACTGAGCAGAAGGAGAGGGAGGATATAACAGCAATAATACCATTTGCTTCGATTGTCATATTCGCTCATAGTTGAATATATAAGGAAATAAATAGGTTAGAGAATGAAAGAAATCAAAGAGTTGGATCTTAATCTCTTGAAGCTGCTCCGTGCCGTGGTAGAAACAAAAAATACTCATGCAGCCGCTAGTCAGCTTGGGATTTCCCAAACCAGTGTTAGCCGAGGTTTAGCTAAACTTCGAGAAGTATTTGGCGACCAACTTTTTATCCGTAAAGCGCATGGAGTCGAACCATCAGAGCTCGCTGAGAAGCTGGCTCAAGCTTCCGATGAAATGTTCACGCCGATTATAAAAGTTGTTGAGTCGTATCGAGATTTTGAACCGCGTGAGTTTGATGGTGAGCTTGTTATCGCGATGCATATCTTTTTCTTAGAAGTATATGGGGTAGGTATCTTTGAGGTGCTTAGGGCGGTACTGCCTAAAGCGAAGCTCAAGCTTGTTTATTGGCAGCCTGATTCGTTGACGGATGTTTTTAACGGTCACATTGACTACCTTATTCATTTTGAGGGTTACCCTCTACCACAAGAGATTTATCAGCACCACCTGAGTGCGATTAAACTATGTCTGGTAGCGCGAAAGAATCACCCTGTTCTGACTAAATCTAGCGAATGGGATGCGATCCATTCTCTGCCTTTAACACGAGTTGAGATGGATGGAATTAACTCAAAGCGATCACCCATCGAAGATATCTACCAATCAAAAGGTTACCAAGCGAATGTTGCGTTGGTTACCCACAGCGTTAAGGTACTGCTGCATAAATTAAAGAACTCTGACGCGATTCTTTACGGAAGCAGTTATATGACGGAGCTGGAGCCTGAGTTAGCTTGTTACCCTCTGCCTAAGTTTCCTAAAGAGTTACGTGAAGTCAATATTGTTGGTGGATACCTGCAAACAAAACGAGGGTACCCATTGAATCAACTGGTGCACCAAGCGTTACAGTCCTATTTTGATGATGTAGTACAGCCGGAATATTAGTCTAACCATGTCTATTGACCGAGGAGGTCTTCGCCGGAAACACTGTACTACTTTTGATTTCATGTTTGTATTCGTAGCTAAAGTCAGGAAATGGGTAGTTATTGGTGGTATGCCAAGTTTCTACAATTTGCTTCGCTTCTTCGGCTAATCCTTGGTCAGTTTTGGAGAGGTGCCCGGCGAACTGGTATTGGGTCGAGAAGGCGAGTTGCGCACCAATAGTTTCAATTTTCTGGGCCATAAGAAAGAGAATATCTTCTTGTATTGACAAGAATTCTTCGTTGTCTTTGCAATGGATATAGCACATAGTGTTGACCAAAATAGCAAACTCACCTATACCACAAAAACGTACACGTATCGGCTCGGGTTCGACTTTAGGGTGCTGTAAAAGTACTCGGCGTATGCTAACAATGAGAACTTTAAGCTGCTCTTGAGTGAGCTCTGGTCGAATGCGCAGAGTGTGCTCCATCCTCCTTTTGTCACGCCTTTCAAGATTATCAATTTCCATGTTTGCAAACTCAGAGTTAGGTATGGTGATTAATGATCGCTCTAGAGTACGGATCCGAGTTGATCGTAAACCAATGCTCTCGATAGTGCCGAGCTTGTCGCCATAACGACACAACTCACCAATTTTTATACCGCCATCAGCATACAGCGTTAACCCGTTGATGACGTTCTCCAGTACCGGTCGAATTGCCAAGGCAACGGCTAGACCTCCTACACCAATACCTGCGAGTAAAGGGGAGATGGAAAACCCCATAAATTCGATGACATAAATACCAAGTATGATGATAGTGAGGCCACCGAAAATACGCGACAAAACGGTAATTAGTGAGGAGTCTACGTGTTTTCCATTGTTTCTTTTAAAGGCATATAAGGCCGCGCCGTACTTAAAAGTAGCCATAATGAGCCAAGATAAAATATAGAACTGTGCTAAAAAGAAACACGTTGTTATGAACTGATATACCCCTCCGGTTAACCAGATACCTTGATCCATGACTTGACGAGTGAGGTAAAGAATAAAGCCACAGCTGATTAATGAAATCAGTTTGCCAACTTTCCATTTCAAATTTTTCTGTGCCCAATGTTGGTTCCAACGTTGGCCTAAATAAACACTCATTTTTATGGACGCATAGCAGGTGCTGGCAAGTAGTAGAACAGCAATCCACTGCCAAAGTGGTAATGGGCCGTAAAGAATATGGACCTTATCAGGCAGTGACGCGATAAATTGTTTGGGGAAAAGTGGGCCTGGTGAATGTATGAAAACCGTATAATAGTCGAGCCGTTCTGAGCTGTTATAGGGCAAAGGCTGTAGTGTTCGGTACCACCTAGGTAATTGCTGGATCGTGTTTGCCGAAAATACGTATTGGCCTGCACGTTCACCATCAGTCAGTTTGGTGATTGTTATGTCTGTATTATCAAAGCGCCAAAAATCGTAGGATGACGATTTTGGTAGCGCTTTTAGGGCTTCTGAATCAAGACGATCTATAATCTCACGAAGTAAAATAATGCGCTCCATCACGACTACGGTTCGAGTTCGGTTCGGAACGAGCGATAGGTCCATGGTTCGAATAGCTTGTGCTAATGCAAGCTCGGCTCCAATAGTACGTAGTTCTTCCTGTTGCCAGTATTGGATGAGCTCATCAGAAGCCTGTATGAAGCTATTAAGGGTTTGTTGAGGGGAAGAGGTGCTCGATAGCTGTCTAGAAGTAGCAGCAAAGCTAGGAGAACAAAGTACGCAAAGAAGCAGTGGTGTTAACCAGCGAAATCGATGAGTGAGTGACATGTAATACTCCTGACAATTGCTAGAGGAGGGGAGTTGAAGCGAGAGTACTCGCTTCAACTCAGCAATGTGACGGTTAGTTGATGTGTTTATCAAAGAAGCGTGATAGTTCTTTGAGGGCATCGTCAGACTCAGGTACTGGCTGAACGAGGCTCTGTAAGTAATCAGCGTGTGTTTGACCATCGTAGATATGCAGCTGTGCGTCAATGTTCTGAGCTCTTAACGCTCGATGCATTCTAACCGTGTCACTTAGCAACAAATCCCTAGTGCCTGAAATTAATATCGTTGGTGGGAAGTTAGAAAGATCGCCATAAACTGGAGACAATAAAGGATTGTCCAGTGGCTCTCCATTGGCGTAGACATCGAAAGCTGCGTTAATAATACCGTCTCGTCCGCCTAATGGGTCGAGACCTTGCAATGTAAGCCAACTATCCGATGTTTCTTTCAGGTCAGTGGCAGGGGTTCCTGCAAACAGAACACCGGGCAGTGGTGCACCGAGTTCTTTGAGTTTGAGTGTTGTGGTTAGAGTAATATTACCACCTGCTGACGTACCAAATAGAGCGGTTTTTTCTGCTGGTTGTATTTTTATTAGTTCCTTCCAAACGGCAACAGTATCGTCGATCGCTGCTGGGAATGGATGTTCAGGTGGTTGTCGGTAGTTCACCGAAATAACCTTTGCATTTAATCCATCAGCAACCCAAATAGCCTCACGTAATGCGGACTCATCGCCGCCAAAGACAAATGCCCCTCCGTGAACGTGTACCAGCCATCTATCTTGATATTGAGGTGATACTTTCTTAGGTGTAACGAAAAAGGTATCGACACCCGCGAAGATTTTTCGTTCATAATGGACGCCAAGTCGCTCTGCCGCTGTAACAGCAATGTCCGCATGGAGAGAGTCTAGAGCAGATCGCGCGGCTTGCCACTCTTCATCCGTTGTTGGAATGGGAACACCTGTCGGATAAACTTTTTGTTCTATTATCGAAGCAAGTTCCTCTGACACTCCGGGAGGGGTCGGAATCGTGCGCTCGGGTATTGTGATGCTTGCCATAACAGAGGCGGTCATCACTCCCGTTAATGATAGTGCGGTCATCGTTTTAGTAATGTAGTTTCTCATACTGGCTCTCAACATAGATTGATTTTTGTTTAATTGTTGAGCGCTATTCTTCACGGTTCCGAAAGCCTTTACGATGAATTAGAGAAATTCAGTTTTGCGGTTCAGAAATGAATTTCTCCAATTCCTCGGTTTGCACTAGTGAGTTTGTTATAACATCGGAAATAGCTGACTAAGGTAGAAACAATGAAGTATTTATCACTGGCTCTGGTGTTCACTGGCTATCTAGCGTTCTTCTTTTTCTTCGCATTGCGTATGAGTGTATAGCGATTAGTGATCAAACCTTGAAGTTACGTTATACAAAGTGGCTTTTCACTTCTTCTAGAACCCAGGGGTTAGCAATCGCCCCTTGGTTCTTGACCGGTTGACCATGTAGCGTTTGCTTGACCGCTAGCTCTACTAACTTGCCTGACTTGGTTCGCGGTACTTCGCTGATCGGATAGATCTCTGAAGGAACATGACGTGGAGAGCAGTGTGTTTTCAGGGTTTGTTTAATGCGTTGTTTTAAGACGTCATCAAGCGTGGCCGTGTCGCTAAGTTGAACAAACAGGACCACGGTTTCATTGCCATTCTGAACCCGACCAACCGCGATAGCGTCACTGATTTCCTCCAACTGGTTCACTTGCTGGTATATTTCTGCAGTTCCAATACGAACACCTCCCGGATTAAGAGTAGCGTCACTTCGACCAAAAAAGGTCATACCGCCAGTAGGACTTTGCATTACATCGTCGCCATGATTCCAAACTCCTGGGAATTCAGCCCAATACGCATTGTGATAGCGTTCGCCCTTATCGCTCCAAAAACCGATAGGCTGATTGGGAAAACTGTTGCGACATACCAGCTCTCCACGCTGTTCAACCACGCTATTACCCTGTTCATTGAATACTCTTATATCCAGCCCTAGTCCCGGTGCTTGGCATTCTCCTCTGTAGACTGGGGACACAGGGTTACCCAAGACAAAACAGCCACAAATATCGGTTCCCCCTGATATAGAAGCCAGATGCAAGTCTGGTTTTATCGCGTCATAGACGAAATCAAACTGTTGCGGATAAAGGACGGAGCCTGTTGAACACAGTGTTTTGAGTTGTGGTAAAGCGAAGTGTTCGTTGGGTTGGTAATGGAGCTTTTGTAAAGTCTCAAGGTACTTTGCAGATGTGCCAAACAGAGTAACCTCAGCTTTATGAGCGAGTTGCCAAAGGGTGTTTACTTTGGGATAGACAGGGCTGCCATCAAATATCACCAATGTTGCCCCCGATGCCAAGGCAGAGACTTGCCAGTTCCACATCATCCAACCACAAGTGGTGTAATAGAACACGCGGTCTTGGGGCTTGATATCACAATGGAGTTGATGCTCTTTCAAGTGGTTGATAGTAGTGCCACCGACAGAATGCACAATACATTTGGGTTTGCCTGTTGTACCCGAAGAGTAGAGAACGAACAAAGGTGCATTAAACTTAACGCGATGGAAGGTGACTGGCATAGGCGAAAAACGCTGTGCTAGGGAGTCCCAATCCACAGCATTTTCCATTTGGGCATCGTGCTGGTCAGAATAGCGAATCAGGCAAGCTTGGTTAATCGAAGGCAGAGCGTCGATAAGGCTTTGGTTTTTCTCAATCATTCCGAAAGCCTTGCCATTGAAATGGTAACCGTCGCAACAGAATAGGATTTTAGGTTCAACTTGCCCAAACCGTTCGATGACACTGTCCACGCCGAAATCGGGAGAGGTGGAAGTCCATATCGCACCTAAACTGGTTGCTGCGAGCATGGCGATAACTGTATGAGGAATATGTGGCAAATAGCCCGCTACGACATCGCCTTCAGCAATACCCAACTCAATAAGCCATTGTTGGACGATGGAGACCTGCTCAATTAACTGCTGCCAAGTAAGGTGAGACGACTGATGATTTTCGTTCTGAAAGTAAATAGCAAGTTCAGAAGGGTGAGCCTTGCCGTAAGCTAGGAGATTTTCGGCATAATTTAATGTCGCATTGGGGAACCAGAACGTGTCTCTAGCGACGACAGGTTTGTCCCATTTTGGCGAACCTAACTGGCAACTCGGCGCATGCCTGTCTCCAACTACACCACAATAATCCCATACTTCATTCCAAAAGGACTCTGGCTGGCTGATGGACCACTGATGCAAATGAGCATAATCACTAAAGCTGAGCCCTTGTTGTTCCAGTACTTGCATAAACGCTTTGAGATGAGAACCCTCGACTCGCTCGGGAGAAGGCGACCAGAGTGGGATGTGATCCATGTCGTTATTTGGCATGCGCTTCCTTTGTACTTAATGCGATGAATTGTGATTAAGTTTTGGTGCGAATCCTCAATACGTCAAATTGAGGGAGCTGAAAACAATATATTGATAAGTCGAAAGAATTCGTTCAAATGTAAATAAATTGTTACACCGCGATGCGCATTAGAGTCTGATTGAATTATTGTCAGCAAATTTCTCCGCACATAGGCTTAATGTAACAAAGTTGTTAATGGTGACGAGATGACTCAGTACGTATCAAAACCTGTGAACGAGCTCGGTTTTGTGGAGTGGAGCAGCGAGGAAGATCAGATATGGCATGACTTGGTTGTTCGACAGCTCGATTTGGTGAAAGAGAGAGCGTGTAAGGAGTATTTGCACGGCCTAGACTTGTTAGATCTACCCCTTGATCGTGTTCCGCAGCTACCTGAAATTAACCGAGTGCTACATAGAGAAACGGGGTGGCAAGTGGAGCCAGTACCGGCGCTTATTGATTTTGACCGATTTTTCGCGTTATTGGCCGACCGCAAGTTTCCTGTTGCGACGTTTTTGCGGTCGAGAGAAGAGTTTGACTACTTACAAGAGCCCGACTTCTTTCATGAGGTATTTGGTCATTGTGCCATGTTGACCAATCCGCAATTTGCCGAATTTACTCGAATCTACGGCAAGCTAGGCAGTGATGCTGACGCCAAACAGCGAGTATATTTGGCTCGACTGTACTGGTTTACCGTTGAGTTTGGTTTAGTGGAACAAAACGGTCTAACTAAAATTTACGGCGGTGGAATTCTCTCTTCACCGGGAGAAACTCTCTATGCGTTAGATGATGAACGAGCACTGCGCCAAGCTTTCGACTTGGATACCGTGTTAAGAACTCCGTACCGCATTGATATCATGCAGCCGACCTACTTTGTACTGGACGATATTGACCAACTATACCAACTACGATCGGGCGGTCTCACCGAATACGTTAATCGAGCGATGAACGCTGGATTGTTGCCACCACTATTTGAACCAAAGGATAAGACTCATGCTTAATGAACTGCGCTGTGAAGCGTGTAGTAGCGATGCACTGGCATTAACGAAGGAAGAACAGCAACAACTACTGACAGAACTGAACGGCTGGAGCATTATCGAGAGAGATGGGATTCCTCAGTTAGAAAAACAGTTTAGTTTTAAGAATTTTAAATTGGCTTGGGCCTTTTCTAATAAGATTGCTGAGCTAGCAGAAGATGAGTTTCATCACCCTGCAATTCTTTTGGAGTGGGGGAAGGTAACCGTGACTTGGTGGAGCCACTCAATAAAAGGATTACACCAAAACGATTTTATCTGCGCGGCTAAATGTGATTCGCTGTCGCACTCATAATCCCATCGAATGAATCTAGTGTAGAAGGTATGTTGTGATGCATACCTTCTTGTTCTTATTGCTGCTCTTCACACAAACACAGAAAAAGATGAGGTTTCCTTACAGTTTCTCTAGCTGAAATTACGTACAATAATCAAAGCAGAAGAATATAAATCAAGGGAAGCTATGTTCAAGCGCAGTATTAAATGGATTCTACCATTCGCGATTTTAGGTGTGGCCGCTGGTGGCTTTATGCTAGTGGAGCAAACGGCTCCAGAAATTGAAGACCAAAAACAAGTCGATACCGTCCCAAGAGTTAAAACCCAAATCCTAAAAGCCGAAAATCATCAGGTGCAAATCTCAAGTTTTGGTGAGGTAGTGCCACTTGAGCGCACTGCGTTATCAACACAAGTTTCCGGTGAAGTTACCAGTTGGCATCCGAACTTTGTGGCAGGCGGCGTGGTAAAACGCGGCGAAATTCTTTTCACCATCGAAAAAGATAACTATCAAGCAGCGGTGCTGCAAGCCCAAGCACAACTCGCGCAGGCGCAAGCGGCCTTAATTGAAGAGCGTGCTAAGGCGAAAGTTGCCGAAAGACAGGCAAAGAAAATCAAAGATACCCAAGTCTCGGACCTCTATCTGCGTATTCCTCAAGTGCTAAGCGCTGAGGCCAGCGTTAAATCGGCGCAGGCTGCATTGCGCAGAGCCAATCGTGATCTTGCCAACTGTGAAGTTGAAGCGCCTTATGATGCGTTGGTGGTCTCCAGAAGCATCGGTGTTGGTCAGTACATTACTTCAGGCGCACAAGTTGCGGAGCTGAATAACATTGAATCAGCAGAGGTGATGGTACCCATTGCAGGCTTCGATGCGCCTTTCTTACCTGACAATATTGTAGGAGTGAAAGCCGACGTCATTTCTAAAGGTCGCACTAACTCGGTTCGAGATGGTGTGATTATGCGAGATCTAGGAGTGGTAGACAGTGCTACGCGTATGGCAAACCTAGTGATTCGAATCAAGGACCCTTATGCGCTGACAACGGATGCCAAACCATTACCTTTTGGTTCATATGTTGAAGTGGTCTTCAACGGTAAACAGATCCCAAACCTGTTTAAAGTGCCGCAAGAGTTGGTCACTGATGAGCGAGTCTGGGTTGTCGATCAAGAAGACAAGCTCGTCCCTAAAAGTGTCCATGTTTTGCGTGAAGAGCAGGCAAACTTCTTTATCGATTCTGGTGTGAAAACAGGCGATGAGCTGGTATTAACTGTGCCCGAGTTCCCGCAAATTGGAATGTCGGTGATTCGCTCGAATAGTAATTCAGAGGTATTGGTGAACCAAGGAGAAGCCAGTGAGTAAGTCCACTCAACGCGGCATTATCGCCCTTTTTGCCAATAACTCGGTAGCCGCCAACCTTTTGATGGCGTTTATCTTGATCATGGGAACCGTCAGCTACTTTCTGATTCAGCGCCAGATGTTCCCAAATTTTGAAATCAACTACATTAATGTGACAGCGTCTTACCCAGGGGTTTCTGCTCAGGAAATAGAAGAGACGATCCTAATCAAAGTGGAAGAGTCTCTGAAAGATGTCACCGAGATTAAAAAAGCGGTGACTGACGCTTATCGAGGTGGCGGTGCGGTAACTTTGGAAATTGATACCAAGGCAAACCTTATGGAAGTACTGGATAAGGTAAAGCAGCGAGTCGATGCCATAGCTAGTTTCCCCAAGGCGATGGAGCCGATTAAGGTCACGCAGATAGAGTTTAAGCAAGACGTTATTGGTATGGTGCTGTCAGGCAATACGTCGTTATCAGAGCTGAAAACCATTGCGAAGCAGGTAGAGAAAGAACTATTACAGCTTAATGACGTTTCTTTGGTTGAAGTCAGCTCTCCACCCGATGAAATCGGTATTGAAATTCACCCAGATGAGCTACGAACCTATGATCTAACGCTTGACGATGTAGTTGCGGCGATTCAAAAATACTCGGCAAATTTCTCCGCAGGACAAGTCAGGACTAGTACGGGTTTAGTGTCGATTCGAATTGAGAACCAGTACTACGATGGTTTTGAATTTCGGCAGATACCCGTCAAAGTTGGCGCCAATGGCTCCAAGGTCTTATTGGGTGATATTGCCAAAATAAAAGACGAGTTTACTGAAGGGCAACACTACTTTAAGTATTCAGGTGAGAACGGTATCTATTTGACGGTTAAGGCAACCAAAACCCAAAATATGGTGCCTGTGGCCGAGACGGTGAAGCGCTTTATTGACGCAAGAAATCAAACGTTACCTCATGGTATTCAACTCAACACTTTGATGGATATGACGTTCTATTTGAATGCTCGACTGGATATGATGCTTAAGAACCTGTTGCAAGGTGCGGTTCTGGTAGCGGTTTTGCTGACCATTTTCCTGCGATTCCGCTTAGCTATGTGGGTTATGGTTGGTTTACCGGTCTGTTTCTTAGGAGCGGTTATGCTGATGCCGCTGTTTGATGTCAGTATCAATATCATCACACTGTTCGCGTTTATTATGGTGCTCGGTATTGTGGTAGATGACGCCATCGTCATAGGAGAAAGTGTCTACACCGAGGTTGAAAAAGAAGGTGGAGGGGTCACTAATGTCGTGCGTGGCGCTCAGCGTGTCGCAACCCCTGCAACATTTGGGGTACTGACAACTATTGCTGTGTTTGTTCCGTTCTTATTCTCGACAGGACCAGAGAAGGCTTTTTTCTATGGTCTTTCTATCGTTGTTATTTTCTGTCTGATTTTCAGCTTGATAGAGTCGAAACTCATCCTGCCAGCGCATTTGGCTCATACCAAATTTACCCCAGTCAAAGAGAACAGTTATCGTGCCCGTTTCAATCGCTCATTTTTCCGCTTTGTTAATGGGCCATACAAGCGTACCGTGTCGTGGTGTGTGGAGTGGCGTTGGTCTGTGATGGCTGGCTTTATCGCAATTTTGGTTATCAGTGCGGCAATGCTGACGTCAGGGCATGTACGTATGATCCCTAGCCCTAAAGTTCCGTCTGACTTTCCAATGATCAAAATTGAGATGAACAGCAATGCGTCCGATGAACAAACGATTGATGCGTTACTCACTCTTGAAAAAGTGGTGAGTGAGGTCGACAAGGATATAGAGCAAGAGTACGGGCAGCCTGTTATTCGCGACATGATGACGATTAACACTAGTCGCACCGAAGGCATGATCATCCTTCCTCTTGTTGATGAAGACGTACGTCCAGTTGATGCGTTTGAGCTGTCTCGTCGTTGGCGTGAAAAAATGCCGACGATTGTTGGTCTGAAGTCCATTGTTATTAACGATAATGTGGCTGGTGGCGAAGAGGGCGATGAGTTTGGTTATTTGCTGTATGGCCCTGATATGGAAGTGCTGAATGCCGCTGGACGTGAGCTGATTTCAAAGCTTCAGCTCCAGACGGGGTTGTTTGATATCAGTTCTTCGATGGATACGGGCAGTCGCGAAGTACAACTTTCGCTAAAACCTGTGGCTTATGATCTCGGACTGGATCTCGCTAATGTAGCGTCGCAGGTTGGAGGCAGCTTTTATGGTGGAGAGGCGCAGCGAGTACTTCGGAATACTGAAGAAGTCAGGGTAATGGTTCGCTACCCTAAGTTGACCCGAGAAGCGTTCTCTTCACTGCGCTATGCCTTGATTAATACCCCATCAGGCAAAAAAGTGATGTTGGGCGATGTGGTTAACATCACCAGTAAGCCGGGCATCAACCAAATACGACGTGAGAATGGTTTTAGAACGGTTTATATCTATGGTTCTATTGATGAAGCGGTGATTGAACCCGATAGAGCAGTGAAGAATATTGAAGATAATGTGCTTCCGGAACTACGCGCTCAATTCCCTGAAGTGAAAACTGAGTTAGGTGGCACGATTGAAGAACAACAAAAGCAAAAAGCAGAGCAGATAGTGTTCTTTATTGCAGGGATGATAACGGTTTACATTCTATTAGCTGTGCCATTAAAAAGTTATGCCCAGCCGTTTATCATTATGTCTGTTATTCCGTTTAGCCTAACGGGTGCGATATGGGGGCACTATTTCTATGGCCTTGATATGAGCATGATGTCCACATTTGGTTTGATTGCGGCGGCGGGGGTTGTGATTAATGACTCGTTAGTGATGACTGATTACGTCAACCAAATCAAAGCGCGGTGTGATTGTGCGAAGCAAGCCGTGGTTGAAGCTGGCTGTGCGAGGTTTAGGGCGATAACGCTGACCTCTATCACTACGTTCTTTGGGGTGTTGCCCATCATGTTCGAGACCAGTCTTCAGGCGGCGTTTGTTAAACCTATGGCAGTTGCTTTAGGCTTTGCTGTGATGTACGCCACCGTCGTAACTCTCATTGCCGTTCCGTGCTTATATGTGATTCTTGAGGATATAGGCAAAGCTTTTAGCAAACTGAAACGAGTGTACTTTCCAGTTAAAGATAATCAAAACACAACAGCAGTATGATTGTTGTGATGGTTTTCGATTTTAATTCATTGTAATCATTAAAACTAACCTTTCCCTTTGGTGCTGTATGCCAGAGGGAAAGGGTTGATATTCCTACCTTACTACTTCCTCTTTCTGATTGACCTATTCGATATTTATATACTAATCACTTTGATGTACTTCTAGTCAGCGATTAAAGTTTGCTCTATCAACAGGTGACAAAACACGGTTTTGCTACCGTGAACATATTAGAGGGTTGAAAATGAAGAAGACAATTATCGCGCTTACATTAGCTGCTACAGCATCAAGTGTACTCGTTGGAACCGCCAACGCATGTTCTCGCATCACGCTTGATACGCCATATGGTGTATCTCAAGTTAGAACACTTGATTGGGGACAGAAACTTGGTACGTATGCGATTATGTCACCAGCGGGTGTTGAGGTGGCAACTAAAGCGGTTCCATCGTACAAAACTGCGGCGAAATGGACGGTGAAGTATCCGACATTGAACTTAGAAGAACGTGTCGTGTTTGTTGATACATCGGGTGAGGCTATCAACAATCAAGGTTTATCTGCTTCAACTTTATATATGTACGATTCGCAAGCATTCATCAAGGACTACAAGGACACCGGTGCTCCGGCAGTTAACTGGGGTGATGCCGCAGCTTTTATGGCGCAAAACTTTAAAACGGTAGAAGAAGCGGTCACTGCGTTTGAAGCAAATGAATTCCAGTTTGCTTGGGCCGATGGTATTCATGGTACCCAGCATGGCTTGCATATTTCAGTACAGGACAAATCTGGTGACATTGCTTTGTTTGAGCTCAATGAAGGCGGCAAAATGATGGTGCATCGCGGTTCTGTGAACGACAAACTGCGAGTAATGGCGAACGCCCCTTTGCAGCAATATCACGATGAGAATGCGACAAAAGTAGGTGACTTTAATCATGTCGAAAATGGTCATGACATCGGTTCTACCATCTCATCCCCAGAAAGAATGCTACGAGGCTTGTACAACTCTGCTCATGTTAAGTTTGACCCACAGGCTTCATGGGCACAGACAGAAGGTAAGCTCCAATCCACATTCGATTCAGGGAATCTGGTGCCCCAAGACATTATTGACCCAGCAAACGGTGAAACATATGCCAGCTGGATTCAATATACCTACAACTTCGAAAATGGCTCATTCAAGATGCGCAACTTTGATACGTACAGTGAGATTCGCATCGACCTCAATCAGCTTAACGACATCAAAACCGTATCGTGCGCTGATTTAGTAGAACAAGCTGAGCTATCAAATATCGCTACCTTCTCTACGTGTAGTTAACCCTTCTTATCACTCTGGCAATGCCTTGTGAAATCCACGGATGACCTAATTAAAGGGATTTTTGTTTAATTAGGTATAAATATGAAAAACACTATAACTGCCATGGCTCTAAGTTTGATTACTGCGGGCGTTTGGGCAAATGAAGTGACATCGACTCACCAAAAAGATGTCGCTCCAGAAGCTTCGGTTCAAGATATTAACTATGGCGACCCGACGGCTCTATTCTCAATGGTTGGACTGTCTAGATCAAACGATCGTACTCAACTCAACAGTGTATTTGGTTGGGGACAAGGGCATATGGTCTTCGCTGATTTAGGTATCGGTGACAAGAAAGATATTGAAGGCAAGACAGATATAGATTACCGCGTTCGCTATTTTAAGGTTAACGACGGCCTAGGTTATTCCTTGGATGTCATCGGAAATCGAAATATCACGACGACGCTAGCGGGTGCTATCTACAAGATCGAACTTACCCCTAATATCTCTGTGTTTCCAATGCTTTACGGTGGCTATATGGATAGCAAGCACGACATCGCGGTAGAAGGTAAATCGTCCTTTAAAAACTCGGCGTTAGTTCAAGGCGGTCTTTATGCGATGTATGGGTTTGATGCTGGTCACTGGCTCTATGCCAACCCTAAAGCGACATACATTACTCGCGCCAAAGAATTTGTTTCACAAATAGAAATTGGCGGCGGCTATATGGTGACTGATTACGCGTCCATTGGTTTCAAAGTTGAGCATACCGCGGACAATAAAGTGAGCAAGAAAGACACGGTCAGTTGGCTACAAGCCAGCTATTACTTTTAGTTGAGGTAAACCTGTGGAAGACACACTAGACATTGTTGCCATGTGTGTCATGGATGACCGCAGTTTTATTTTGGCGTTTCTAATCGGTGCGGCCTTTATGATGTTTTGGTTTGAACTTCGTCGCTGGAGTTCAGGCAAGAATAACGCTGAATAGTGTTCTAGCGACGATTAGAACAGGAGGTGCCTTTTAATTAAGGCACCATTTTTAATGACTGCCATGAATTAGCGAACGTTGGTATTGCTTTGGAGTTAGGCCGTAAGCATTCTTAAACAGTCTTATGTAGTGAGAAATATTGTCATATCCGGCTTCATAGGCAGCATCAGTAACACTCAATTTGTTGAGACTTTGTTTTGAGGACTGCAGTCTAAGTTGAGTGAGGTATTGTTTAGGACTTAGCTGTGTTGCTGCTTTAAATTTCTGAGAAAAACTCGACTGAGACAATCCCACTTCTTCTGCTACCTGAGCTAACGTCATCTTTAGTCCCATAGGTGAATTCATAATCCTAATCGCTTTACTGATGGGGTGAGAGCGATGGTTCGAGATGATACTTTGGCAAGTATTATTGCGCAGCAACTCAAACACCAATTCTTGTCCGGTCAGGTCGATCAGAAAGTCCATGCAGGCTTCTTGCTCTCGAAGGATCTCTTGCATTCGAGTGTGTAGTTTGTCGATTCTTTTGTCGATGGAATTGACCGCGAAACTTTGTGACTCTAATGCTGTTGGTGAATCGACTTCTAGAGTATCAGCAACACGTTGACTGACGCCATCAATCATTTGTTCATCGAATTCATACACCAGTGCTTTGGTGTACTCAGGCATCTTCATGTAGATGTTCGAATTAGGTGGTAACAGAACAAATTGGTCACGGTTGTATTGGAAGCTCTGCGACTGATTGACACTCACCGATTTGGTGCCTTTTAAAATGGTACACAGGCGAGGAGCATCGTAAGAGCGGTACTCATCGTGAAAGTCTTTTGGAAGATCGTAATAGAGTAAGTTTAAGCTACCGGTAGATAGTGCGTACTCACGTTCTGCCACTCGACTAAAGCTGTTTAGTTTATGCATAAATAATGCGTCTTTCTGTTTTCATCGCCTGAAAGCTAATAGTAGGGAGATGGCAAGAAGGTAACATTGATCTGAGTTAGGAAAGGCGGGAGCTTTTTAAACGCAAAAATGCAGGCAATCGGTTGGCCTGCATTTTTGTGATGTTGCACGTTAAACGTGTCGAATAATTACAGCGCTGAATCTAAGATGGCTACGATTTCTTCGTGGTTTGCTTGTTTAGGGTTGGTGAAACCACAAGCGTCTTTTAGCGCGTTCTCTGCAAGTACATCGAAGTCGTCGCGTTTTACACCAAGCTGTTCAAGACCAGCCGGAATGTTCACATCTTTAGATAGCTGACGAATAGCATCAAGACCTGCATTCGCGGCTTGCTCATCAGTCATGCCACTAGTATCAACACCCATGGCGCGCGCGACGTCAGCTAAGCGTGCAGGTACTACCTTAGCGTTATACTGCTGAACGTGTGGTAGCAAGATTGCGTTACATACACCATGAGGAAGATCGTAGAAGCCACCAAGTTGGTGAGCGATAGCGTGAACATAGCCCAGTGAAGCATTGTTAAACGCCATACCTGCCATAAACTGCGCATAAGCCATGTTGTCACGTGCAGTTAGATTGTCACCGTTTTGCACCGCCTCACGAAGGTTTGCTTGCACCATTTCGATAGCTTTGATCGCAACGGCATCCGTGACTGGTGTAGCTGCGATAGACACATAAGCTTCAATCGCGTGCGTAAGTGCGTCCATCCCAGTTGCCGCTGTAAGAGACGCAGGCTTAGCCAGCATCAACTCAGGGTCGTTTACAGAGATAATTGGCGTCACATTCTTGTCTACAATCGCCATTTTGATGTGGCGAGCCTCATCTGTGATGATGCAGAAACGTGTCATTTCAGAAGCAGTGCCTGCCGTTGTATTGATTGAGATCAGCGGTAGCTGAGGCTTCGCTGATACATCAACACCTTCGTAGTCTTTGATTTCTCCGCCGTTAGTCGCAAGCAATGCGATACCTTTTGCGCAATCATGAGGGGAGCCGCCACCGAATGAAATCACACAATCACACTGATTGCCTTTTAGTAGCGCTAAGCCATCGTTCACGTTCTCGATAGTTGGGTTTGGTTTAGTCTCGTCAAACACAACCGCTGCTACGTTTGCACTATCAAGCAAAGTAGTGAGTTTACTTACTGCGCCCAGCTCGTTTAAAACCTTGTCGGTAACGATAAGAGCTTTAGTAAAGCCATGTGATTTGATAGCGTTTACCGCTTCTTCAAGACAGCCGACACCCATTAGGTTTAATGATGGAATATAGAAAGCGTTAGACATGCTCTACCTCGTTCAATGTTTAATAATATTTTTGACCGCACATCTCAAGAAACAGTGGCATTACCGCGGGGGCAGTAATGCACTCGTACTACCACTTTAGAGGTGCTTTTTATCGTTGATTGAAGAGTAACAGTAGGTTTGAATAGCAAACTAGCGCAGATTTTATAGAAATAGTCGAAATTTGATTAGCCTGAATGTTATGAGAATATTTATATTATAAATTAGTAGGTTAGCGGATTAAAAAGAAGTGCAAAGTCGGTGACTAAGCGACTCTGCACTTCGAGGGGGAGGCGGTAAGGTGATACCGCCGATTTTTCTCTGTTGAAGGTGATTCAACAAATTGAGAAAGGGTTTACATCACGAGTCCGTTATCATTGCGCTAAAGCGACTTTCATCTGTTCGGCGACTTTGTCGACCTTTCCTAGTCCTATGATGACTTGAATACCGTTCTTACCAATTGGAACAACACCTGCGGCACCAAGTTGTTTGAGTTTTTCTTTGTCTACAATGCCAGAGTCTTTTACTGATAGGCGTAGGCGAGTAATACAATTGTCTACTTCAGTAATATTGTCACTACCACCTAGGGCTTCAATATACTGGTGAGTTAAGCCTTCGATACCTTGATCACCGCCTACCGCTGTTTCTTGCTCTGGAGCCATGTCTTCACCACGACCTGGCGTTTTTAAGTTGAATTTCAAAATAGCGAAACGGAACACGCAGTAGTAAATGGCGAAGAAAACTAAGCCCTGCACAATAAGCATATACCACTGAACAGCAAGCGGGTTTTGACTAGACAGGACTAGGTCGACAAAACCGGCGGAGAAACCAAATCCTGCGATCCACTGCATACTTGCAGCAATATATAGTGAAATACCAGTCAGTACGGCGTGAAGTAAGTACAGACCTGGAGCTAGGAACATAAAGCTAAACTCTAGTGGCTCAGTAATTCCTGTAAAGAAAGAGGCCATCGCAGCAGCAAGCATGATAGAGAACACGGCTGATTTGTTCTTTTTATCTGCACAGTGGTAAATCGCCAATGCTGCACCAGGAAGACCAAACATCATGATTGGGAAGAAGCCCGCTTGATACATGCCAGTCACACCAACCGTAGCCGTTCCGTTAGCAATAGACTGAGCACCGCCTAAGAAATTAGGAATGTCATTAATGCCAACGACATCAAACCAGAAAACAGGGTACAGGGCGTGGTGCATGCCAACGGTCAACATTAATCGGTTAAAGAAGCCAAATAGACCTGCTCCTAATGCACCCATAGATTGAAGTTTAACGCCGAACACGATAAGAGCGTCATACACTACAGGCCAGACATATAGAAGCACGAAGGCTAACAGCATACCCGCAATAGAAGTCAGAATAGGGACTAGGCGCTTTCCACTGAAGAATGCCAGCGCTTTAGGTAGCGTTACACCTGAGTAGCGATTGTAGATTTCAGCAGAGACTATACCGACAATAATACCAACAAATTGGTTGGAGATTTTGCCAAAGGCTGCCGGAACTTCGTCAGCACTAATACCTTTAAGTTGCTGCACGGTTTCTGGAGAAAGAAGAGTTGTCAGTACTAAGAAGCAGATAAAACCAGACAATGCAGCAGAGCCATTCTTGTCCTTGCTTAAACCAAATGCAACACCAACGGCAAACAACACTGCCATGTTATCGATGATTGCACCGCCGGACTTAATTAAAAACGCAGCAAGGGTACTGTCTGCTCCCCAACCTGTTGGATCCAACCAATATCCAACCCCCATTAAAATCGCAGCGGCAGGCAGGGTGGCCACTGGAACCATTAATGCCTTACCTACTTTTTGCATATAGCCGAGTATGTTCATTCAAACCTCTTTGTGTTTATTATCCACGGAACTTGCGCCCTGTACTTGCTTACAACGACAGGGTGTTTATTCGTTTTCTAGTTGCTATTTGAAACTTATTTATCGATGCGAACAAACTAATTTTCGGGTACTATGAATTAAAATTTTTAATAAGTAGAGGCCGTGTTATGGCGAATGAACAAACCTTATTGAGGAATCTGCATACCTTCCATGTCGCAGCAAAAGTACTGAGTTTTACCCTTGCAGCGAAGGAATTGCACTTGACTCAGGGTGCGGTGAGCCATCGAATTAAGGTGCTTGAGAAGTCGCTTGGTTTTAATCTATTCACCCGAGGCACAAGGAAGCTGGGGCTTACAGAGGAGGGCGAACGGTTTCATCAAACGCTTTCAAAATCGTTGTACTCCATTTTTGGTGAGATCGAAGAAATTAAATCGACGGATATGAGTGGGGAGATCACGATAGCCAGTTCGCCAAATTTTGCCTCGTCTTGGTTAGTACCAAGACTCAAAGATTTTAATCAGCGCTACCCCAACTTTAATGTAAATATTCTTGTCCACGAAGAGCAACAGAACTTCGAGAATGACCAAGTTGATATCGCGTTTTATTATGGCGATGACAAACCAAAGGACTGCTTCGTTAAACCTCTCTTTGGTGAGCGCTATATTCCTATTTGTTCGCCTGAATACGCTCAACGATTTAAGCTCTTTGAACGTGGCCTAGATGGACTGAAAGAGGTCAATCTTATACATGCACTAGGGTCAAATGTCTGGGAGCGCTGGATTAAATATCACGACTATGATCTCAATATCTTTAGACACTTTTATTGTGTTGGGCATCGAGGGTTAGACCTGACCGGAGCCCTGAACTCACTTGGCTTAGCGATGGGGAGGTATTATTTTGTTAAAGACTATATTGAGAGAGGCGAGTTGGTTTGCCCTTACCCTTCAATGAGCACTAGCCAAACTTATGATTTGGTATGTCTAAATGGTCATGAAGAAAGACCAAAAATCCGGACATTTATTCATTGGATCGATAGCCAACTCTAATGTTGGCTATCGGAACGAAAATTTAGAATGGATGATCAACCATAATCCAGAAGTTAGTGCTTTCTGGAGACTTAGCTAAATCGGCACGAACGACCAATCCGGCCATCAATGCACGAACTGATGCGCCGCCATCGTACTTGAGATCGGTAAGAAGTTCGTTCGCCGTGTAGGCAGAACCTACGCGACCTACCTCAACAAAGCCTACAAGTTGGATCCAGTCTACTCTCAAGAAATTCAACCAAGAGATATCTTTAATAGGGTTATAGGCCAACGTATAACGATATTCTGCAGAGCCATAAATCACGGCTTTGTCGTGGAATCTGTTATTGTCGTAACCACGCATACGAGTAAAGCCACCTAAAGTTGCCCCCTCATTATAAGGTGCATTTCCGTTTATAGACTGAGTGCCATTAGGGTTATCCGTAACTTCCCAAGTAGGTGAATAACCGGTCCAGAAGTTCATCGCGATAATTCGTTGTGATGCCCAATCCGACTTGCCGAGCGAAAAGTATTTGCTCATATCAAGTTCGTTGAACGACCACTGCTTTTTAGACTCAAACCAGCCCCAATCGTGAGAAGTTGCGATGTATTGTCGGCTACCGTAGGAAGGGTTGGGGGCAAAGTCGGTATTATCGTAGAGTATGCCAAACTCCATCGCATGAATCGCGCCGTCGACGTCCCCTTGTTGAAACTCAAAAGATTGGTATCGATTAAATTGGCGAGCTACAAAGATAGTTGAGCCGCTGGTCAACGGATTCCACTCTTTACCTCCGGAAGGCTCTGAGACTAACAAACCGTTGCGGATCTGATAGTCAACGAGTCCTTTGTCTCTGGTTACACCAATAGGAAGTACATACTCCATCTTGATATCAAACCAGTTAGATGCGCCATCCGCTTCCAAATAATCTAGATTAGATGAGCCATTGCTACCGGGACGAGGTGGGGTGTAATAGGCATTACCTGAAGTATAAGCACGTTGTTTTGGGTAATATCCAAACATGCCGTATGCACTCAAGAACACGCGTTCGGTTCCTGGAATCATGTAGTTCCAAACACCTCCAGCTAGTGCATAACTGGTTTCACCTCCAAAGACAGTGCCACCTATGGTCATCTGGTCTTGGTAGATACCTTTTATCATGCCGCCAACACCGACATTAAGCCCCATGGTTTCTGTACTAAATAGGTAAGGTAGTACCATGGATTCTCTAATTCTGTCTGGCGTTTCCTGTCGGTCAATACGCGACTTGACGTTAGTTGGTGTCGCTCCTTGCGCCACCACTGCAGTGAGTGAGCACGATATAGCAGCGATGACACTTATAATACGGCGATATGTCATACGAGTTAGACTTCCTTGTGAGATTTTTCATTCTTATTATGGTGTAACGATAAATAGCCTAACGTTATTTTAGGAGATAGAAAACACTAAGTGGTTATTTTGGCGGCTTTTTAACAATGGTTTTGTAAATTTAGTGGTTATACGTGCAAATATAGAAAACCCAAGCCGTGGCTTGGGTTATAGAGTAGCGAGTGAAGATTACTACATACGTGCCTTTAAATATTCCAAAGCCCCAACCACAGACGCTACTTGAGCATCGTTACACTCTTGTGAGGTGACTTTTGGACTGTCTGGATAAACTTCAGTTGTGGTTGAGTACTCACAATCCGTCATGCCGGTGCAAAGGCTGAGCTTTTTCAGTGGGTAATTGATGACGCCATGCTGAACGACTTTAGAACCGATAATATTGCCATTTTGGTCTGGCGGGGCAATATGAGTCACTTTTTCTACATGTTGAATGATCGTCGCTTGAAATTCATCTGCGGGATTCTCGGTATTGCCGACAAGATAGAAACCGTCAGGAACATTGTCCTCGATGTAGTCGAGACCATCGCGTGCCGCTAGTGCTGGTCGAAACTCGCTTTCATCTGTATCCGTTGTTTCATGTAAATCGATATGTGCCCAAACAGTGGTATCTAACGATGCAACCATCGCCATGAGGTTCGCAGACTCTTCTGCTGGTGAATCTGTATAGAAAGAGCGATTAGGGTCGACAGCATTCGGGTTCCAACGATTGATCGTTTCATAACCCCAAGGACTGACACATGGTGCGATAACAATGTTGAACAGGGACTCGTAGTGAGAGGCGTTTTCTCTGGCGAACTGAAGCGCACCGTGGACGCCAGAAGTCTCATAACCATGAACACCACCAGTAACAAGAACCGTTGGCTTCTGTGAATCCCAAGATTTGGTTTTTAATACGAAGAGTGGGAATCGATCAACATCATATGAAAGCGCACCATATTGCTCAATATTGAAGGTATCTTTTAACGCTGCGATCTTTGGGAGTACATCTTCGCTGTACAGACGCTTAACAGTAGTCGATTCGCGCCATTGGATAACGTTTTCCTCAGTCCATTTCTGTCCTGGGGTACCGATAGGGTAGTGAAACTGGTTTTTCATGGTTTCCATTCTCGATATTGCTTGTGCTGCAAGAATAGCTTTGCAAGGTTTAACGTGCAACGAGCATGGTGTGAAGATTGTGACAAATCATTTTCGGACCACTGAGCTAGCGGTCCAAACGGTTCGATTGATCGCGTTTAATCGCGGTTTGCTTGTTCAATCGCTGACATGAGTTTGTCAGAAATCAGGGCTTTTTGATTGGTGGTGAAATCAAACATGACGATCGTGGCTGTCCCCGTCGTGGTGACTTTGCCAAGCTTCTTGCTGACCACTTGATATTCCATCTTAAAGCGGTCTTCTTGTACCTCAGTAATTCGAGAGCCGACAAGTAATGTATCGGGGTAGGTGACAGGCAGTTTATAGCGGCAATAGGTTTCCCCAAGTACTGGGCCTATATTCGTGACTGCCATGTCTTCCATTAGATTAATGTGACTGAAGTAGTCGAGTCGCGCGGTTTCAAAGTATCGAAAATACACTGCGTTATTGACGTGATTAAGTGCATCCATTTCGCCCCAAGCGACAGGGATCTCTGTAACGACAGAGTAGTCCTTAAGTAATGATTCCATATTGTTATCCCTTATTAAGTTTGTGCATTTACTCTATTTTGGAATTAACAATAATGCAACATTAACGGTGCGAAGTTGAGTACCCCGTTTGGGGGTTTATTCAATAGGTAGGGTTGAGAGGCATTTTCGGCACAAACACAGATCGGATTTTTCGATGGAAGACGTATCGCGCTTGTCCAGTTCAAAGCACCAACAGGTATCGTGGCCCGCCGAGATGTCACAATAGGCGGCTTCTCGACATTTGGGGCAAACGTGTGTGGTTGCAGAACCTGCTAACTGCTCCATTTTGTCATCGCGTTCTTCTTCTTCCATTAAACGCCATGCAGACAACTCGTCCATGGTACGAAAGCAACCAGAACACATGCCACCTTCGTTTTTACAGGCGGCTTTACAGGGAGTGGCGATAGCAATAGTTTTAGTCATAGATTTAAATCAATAGGTTGCACAGTTTGTTCTAGAGCGGTAGAATTAAATGGTAATAATTATCATTTGCAAAAAATAAATGACGACACTCTTTTTAATTATTGGCGTGATGTTTATTCTCGCCTTAGCTCGCAAGCTTGCATTCTCCAACATAGCGCTCGCTTTGTTAAGTGGATATTTAGTGTTGTGGCTCTATTTGGATAACTCCACCCTAACGGCAATCTGTTTGCTGCTGTTTGCACTGTCGCCAATTTTGGTGCGAGTAAAAAGCCGCAATATTAGTTTTATCTTGTTCATTCAAGCTTTAATTTTGCCAGTTGCGATTCATTTTGGGATGACGTCGCTGCCGATTCAGTAACGTTCCCTAATCAATAAAAAAGGCTCCCATTGAGAATGGGAGCCTTGACGATAAGTACATCAGTAAAAATTACTTCACTTGCCAGTTGACCGTTTCTCCGCCACGGATAGGTACAACAATGTCATTACCGAATGGCATGGTTTCTGGCACGTTCCATTCAGATTTCTCTAGCGTGATAGTATCTGTGTTACGTGGTAGTCCATAGAAGTCTGGGCCGTTGTGGCTTGCGAATGCCTCTAAATTCTCTAGCTTGCCTTCTTGCTCGAATACTTCTGCGTATAACTCTACTGCTGCGTGAGCAGTGTATGAGCCAGCACAGCCACAGGCCGCTTCTTTTTTGCCTTTAGCGTGTGGTGCAGAGTCAGTACCTAAGAAGAACTTCTTACTTCCGCTAGTTGCCGCTTCTACTAATGCTTGTTGATGCGTACCGCGTTTTAGAATTGGTAGGCAGTAGAAGTGTGGCTTGATACCACCAACGAGCATATGGTTGCGGTTATACATCAAGTGGTGTGCGGTAATTGTTGCTGCTACGTTGTCATTGGCATTTTTAACAAACTGAGCTGCATCGGCTGTCGTAATATGCTCAAGAACGATCTTAAGGTTAGGGAAGTCGTTAACGATTGGAGCCAGTACCGTATCGAGGAACTCTTTTTCACGGTCGAAGATGTCAACGTCGTGAGTAGTCACTTCACCGTGAACCAAAAGTAGCATTCCAACTTCTTCCATTGTCTCTAATACAGAGTAGATGTTCTTTGCTGAAGTCACGCCAGAATCTGAGTTCGTTGTTGCACCTGCTGGGTACAGTTTTGCCGCTACCACACCTGCCGATTTGGCTTTACGAATTTCTTCTTGAGAGGTGTTGTCGGTTAGGTACAGCGCCATTAGAGGCTCAAACTGCTCAGATGGTTTTTCGGCCATGATGCGCGCTTTATACGCAAGTGCCATTTCAGTGTCAGTGACAGGTGGGATAGTGTTAGGCATGATCAATGCGCGGCCGTTGTAGCGACTGATGTCACGAACGGTATCTTTTAGTACTTCGCCATCGCGAAGGTGAACGTGCCAGTCGTCAGGACGAGTAATAGTCAATGTAGTCATTTGGGCTCCCACCAAGTTAGATTCTTCTTGAAACGGAGCCTAAACGGCCGCGAAAAATGTGAATGCAATCGCTTACGTTTAGGCGACAGGATGATAGAGGAAAACGACTTAGATTTCACTATGTTTCTGGGACAATGTGCAAAAAGGCGTTAACATTGTGCTCTGCAAATGGACATAACAACAAAAAGGGCTCAGTCGTGGCAAAATCTACTCTGCTTTCCCAAATCAATATCTATCCAGTTAAGTCAGTTGGAGGTATTTCTCTTTCCTCTTCATGGGTTGAAAAACAAGGGCTTTGTTTTGACCGTCGTTTTATGGTGGCATTGGCCGATGGTTCAATGGTGACCGCACGCAAATACCCTAACATGGTAAAAGTGTCATCCAGCCTTCTACCGACAGGTATTATCTTCACTTACCCTGGACTGCCTCCTTTAAAGCTGCAATACAGTACATTTAAAATGCAGGATACGGCCGCTACAGTATGGGCAGACAGTTTCTCTGCTTACACGACAACAGATGAAGCGGATGATTGGTTCAGTGAAGTATTGAATCAAAGGGTTGAGCTACTTTTCACTGGCGAGCAATCAAACCGGGTAAGAGAAAAACTGGGTCATAATGTGAGCTTTGCAGACGGCTATCCTTTACTTATCATTAGCTCCGGTTCACTAGCGGAATTGAATAAGCGAAGCAGTGAAGTACATAGTATGGAGCAATTCAGAACCAACTTAGTGGTTGACTCGGACGAGCCATTTATCGAGGACTCATGGAAGAGAATTAAGATCGGTGATGTAGAGTTTGAAGCTGTAAAGCCATGTGAGCGTTGCATTCTGACAACAGTTGATGTCGAAAGAGCGGAATTCAGAGCCAGCAAAGAACCGCTAACGACCTTCTCACGCTTCCGTGCCAATGAACGCGGTGGCGTGTTCTTTGGTCAAAACCTTGTGGCAAAGAATGAGGGTATGATTCGCACTGGTGATGCTATCGAAGTACTGGAATACAAAGACAAAGAGTACTACGAGGATCTGGATGCGAACAAACAAGAATTTGTTTGTGTCGAGCGAGAGCATGTCGCGAGGAATTTTGAAACTTTTTGGTTAGAACCTCAGAAAGGTGCAATGCCAAGCTACAAAGCAGGCCAGCATTTACCGATAGAACTCAATATGGATGGTAAAGCGGTCAAGCGCTTGTATACCTTATCATCAAGTCCAAGTCGTCCTGGACGCTTAGCGATATCGGTGAAACGAGTTGATGGTGGAGAAGTATCGAATAGGCTGTTTGATCATTTTCAAGTAGGTGACACCTTGATTGCCGATAAGCCTAACGGTTCATTCCATATTGCCAACTCTGAACATGAGCCGCTGTTATTATTATCTGCAGGAAGTGGCGTAACTCCGATGATGTCGATGTTGCGCGACCTTACCGACCAAAACGATATACGAGATGTGGTGTTCTACCATCAATGTTCGACTTACGCTGATATCCCATTTGCGAATGAGTTGAAAAACCTAGAGAAGCAAAATAAAAATCTCACGGTGATATTGGCACTGACGCAACCATCAGAGGATTGGCAGGGATTAAAAGGACGTTTTAGTTTGTCCCATCTAAAACAAATTGCCGACCTTACTGAGAGACAAGTCTTCGTTTGTGGACCTGACGGCTTTATGCAAAAAGCAAAGAACTTGATGTTGAAGAAAGGACTACCTGAAGATCACTACCACCAAGAGGCTTTTGGGGTCGCTACTGCAACGGAACAAGTGGTTAAAACCGTACAAATTAGTTTAGATGGTACGGTGTTTGAGGGGGACAATCAGCAAACGATTCTAGAGCAAGCAGAAAAAGCCGGTCTTGCAGTTGCTCACAGTTGCCGTGCGGGGTTTTGTGGCGCGTGTAAGGTTACGGTAGAGTCGGGCTTAGTTCATCAGCCTGATGTACCGGCGATTCAAGACAGTGAAATTGCAGAAGGAAAGGTTTTAGCTTGTTGTGCAGTACCACAGACAGATGTGGATATTGTCAGTTAAATAGGGAATTGCGAGGCTGTTTGGTGCCAGTGTCCAACTGGCACCGACTTTCTATTTATTGCCTACTTTGAAGCACTCACTATACGTTGATGCAACGAATCTTTTAGTACCGCTCTATTGTGTTTCAGTTGATGCATTTCGGTATCTTCGATAGGAGAACCGTTCAGTTCTAACACACGAATTTCTTTATCCAGCGCGTTGTAGTTTTTCGTGTCAGCTGCAAAGCCTTCATCGCTTGCCGCAAGGGCATGAATAACGTCTTGATGCTCTGGAAATTCCTTCAGAAGAGAGTGATCTTCGCCTAACATAGCAACCCCTTTTATTGGTGAACAATAGTTTTCGCTTGGGCATTCGCACAAGTGACTCTGGGTGCCAACGGCACTTGTGATCACTAGTGCTGTTATAACAATGGCACATCTTTAAGCTGATTAAAAGTTGAGCGATGGCAAGATCTGATTTCAGAGAGGTAAATCACAGGGTTAAAAAAAGCCAGCAAATAATTGCTGGCTCTATGAAGGAAATCAACTTAGTCGTAGATCGTTGGGATTGGCTCGCGTTTATGTTGTGTTGCTTTATAAATGGCAACGAGGCGATCACTGACTTCTTGAGATACAGGCTTACCTTCGAGGAAATCGTCAATCTGATCATAAGTCAGGTTGAGCGCATCTTCGTCCGCTTTTTGAGGTGCGAGTTCTTCCAGATCTGCAGTCGGTGTTTTCTTAACGAGTTGCTCTGGCGCGCCAAGGGTATCCGCTACTTCACGAACTTGGCGTTTGCTCAGGCCAAATAACGGGGCAAGGTCACAAGCACCGTCACCAAATTTGGTGTAGAAACCAGTAATGTTTTCTGCCGAGTGGTCCGTACCTAGCACTAACCCTCCCACGTATCCCGCGATTTCATACTGAGCAACCATGCGAGCACGAGCTTTTACGTTACCTTTTACAAAGTCGACCTTTGCGCTGTCTTCTGGTAGTAGACCTGTGCCTTCTAGAGCTATATGTGAAGCGGCGTGCAAACCGTCAACGCCCGCTTTAATGTTCACAGAAACAGAATGAGTTGGTTCAATGAAAGACAAGGCTAGTTGTGCTTCGTCTTCATCTTTTTGTTCACCATAAGGTAGGCGAACAGCGATAAACTGATAGTCGCTAGAATTACTTTCTTCATTCAGTTCATTCACTGCAAGTTGAGCAAGGCGACCACAAGTTGTTGAGTCAACACCACCACTGATACCCAGGACGATAGATTTGCAGCCAGATTGCTGAAGTTTTGACTTGATAAAAGCAACGCGGCGTTCAATCTCAAAGCGTGGGTCAATAGACGGAAGCACGCGCATTTCGTCTCGAATTAGTTGTTCCATGTGGGATCCCTTTTCCTGCAAGCAAAAAATATTTTCTCGTATGATACCTACGAAAATCGCTGAAAAAAAGTTACAGTTAGGGTCAATCTATGCAGAGAGACGATTTATTGAGATACATATGACAAAAATAGCGATATTTGGTAGCGCTTTTAATCCTCCTAGCTTTGGGCATAAGAGTGTTATTCAATCTCTGAATCATTTTGACAAAGTACTATTAGTTCCTAGTATCTCTCATGCATGGGGGAAAAGTATGCTCGATTACAGCATACGTTGTCAGTTAGTGGACATGTTTATCTCTGACATTGGACAAGCCAATGTTGAACGTTCCAACATTGAAGAGTCTCTTTACGAACCAGGAACCTCTGTGACAACTTTTGCTGTATTGGAGGCGTTAGAAAAAAGATACCCAGAAGCTGAACTAACTTTTGTTGTTGGTCCCGACAATTTCTTCAGCTTTAGCAAGTTTTATAAAGCGCAAGATATTGTTGAGCGGTGGTCCATTCTCGCTTGCCCTGAAAAAGTGAAGATCCGCTCGACGACGATACGATATAGTTTGTCACAAGGTTTGAATGTAGATCACTTAACGACGCTTAGCGTCGCTCAACATTTGGTCGCACATAAGCTATATTGATAAAGATTATAACAAGGACGAAAAATAAAAATGAAAGCAAGGTGGAGTTGTATTGCTTTAGTAGTAGTGGTGAATAGTCCTCTCGCATTCGCATTTTGTGAGAGCAATACGAACAAATCTGTTGTTTTAAAAGCGACGGAGGAAGAGTCGTTTTGCTCGCTTATTTCTAAACCCTTCAACTATATTGGCAACCAAGTTATTACGCTTGGTGGTTTAATAGAAGACGAACCTCCTATCAACTCTCTACAAGATTCTTATTGGGATCAATGGCTTCTTACGCAAGAATCCGAACCTGTGCTAACAGGTAACATAGAAAATAGTTTTGTTGGTATTGGTTTATGGGTACCTGAGGAAATCGCTCGTCATAAAGACGAAATGTCGATGCAAGAATGGCTGATGGCACAAGGGCTTCATTTCGGCGTTGGCTTTGGTGAAAAAGGTAAAGAACCACGTTTACGCTTGGACTACCGTTGGCATCAAGACTACCAAGGCGATATGATGATGCAGGTGGAAGTGCCGTTTTAGTATCTAAGAAGGTAACTCTCTTCATTACTATCCAATCTCTTTAAAGCAGATTACTTCAGCAATCTGCTTCCTACATAAGTACTAATTCTCTCTAAAAAATACCCATATTAAATAATCACTTATTGAATCGTGAGAAAAATAATATTTATTAATCTATTTATATGTAAGAAATAACTTGCTTACGTGAGAATATTTGCTAAATAATAGATGTAGGAAAAATATAAGGTGTGTAAGAAATGAAGTATTTGTCATTATTTTTGCTTTTAACCTCTACATCTGTACTATCAGAAAGTATGTTAAAGAAGCCAGTTAACGAGGTTTCGAAGGTGAACAGCAACCCTGTTAGTGGCCAAATTACCTTTAAAGGAAAGATCATGCAGGAACCTTGTGCGTTAAATGTAAGGGATTTCTCAACCAAGATACAAAAGAAAACAAATAACTGTGTTGAGTATACAGCCGAAAAAATCGAAGTATTTAATGAGAGAACAGTCGAAAGTGCTTCTGTTCTAATCGTCAGCTACATCTGATAAATAGAGCTACTACTTAAATATTGAAGTCAATTGAGTGATGTTGATCTCTGTTTTGGATTAATAATAATTAACACCGAATAATAGGATGGTTTGTTATTTTCTTGTGTTTAAGCTTGGATATGTAAGTCGTTTCGATTTACATTGAATCTTAAATATGAGGTAAGTATGAAAAACTACATATTAGTATTTGGTAGTTTAGTAAGTTCGTCTTTAGTTTATGGGCTTGAAATTGAATCAGTAACAAGAGGGGATGAGTTTACTACTGTAGGATTTCCTATTATTGCGTCAGATAATTCAGACTTAATCTATCATTATAAAGAAGATGGTAGTGTTAATGACTATGTTTGGATGGTCGATGATAAAATCATATCGAAGGGAGTGGCTTATACTCCAAGTGAGAGTGATACAAATAAAGACATAAAACTCTGTTTAATTGAAAAAGGTGATTTTAACTGTTCAAATACATTAAAGATAATTACTAAATTTGGTAATAACGATGCTCAGCTTCGAAACAGCAGAGCACCTAATACTGATATTAATGATTACTGGGAGGTGAATAATACGATAACCAATGAAGAGATTATCAATGACGAAGATACCTCTGTAAAAATCAAATTAAGTGTGGATTACATTGGAGCAGCAAGTATAGATGAATTACCATCTGGCTCTCCATATGTCACAGATCTATTTTATACACTGAAGTCTGATACTACAGTACTTCAGTCAACCTCTCGTTTGCCAGGTTTTACTCATAATACCTCCAATCAATCTACAAGTTATAACACAACAATCTCACAGTTGAACCTTTCATCGGTACCTTTGGTTAGTCTTTGCACTTTTGGCTTATCCTCACATGGGGCGAGTCCTACAATCGAACCTTCGTCTTGCAGCACTAGACTCGTAACAGAAAGACCGGAAAACCTTGGTAATTGGGTACAGCCGCCAACAAAAGAGCAATTCACTCTGTTGTTCCCTGGTCAGAGCTATCTGCAGGAAACCGTCGGCAGTAAAACGTATGTAGCATCACCACGTTTGACCAATACAGGTATCAACCTTGTTGAAAGCTACTGTAAATACATTTCGCCACGCGCCACTCCACCAACAAGTAGTGAGCTTAAGTCTTTAGCTCAAAACACATCGATATTTGATGATAGCTGGCCTGGAATGACCAACTATTGGACCAATACTACAACGACTAATGGTCCGTTTACCTTTGCTGGAATTACTTGGGCTGAAACAGTATCTATCTCAGGCACGAATACAACCCAAATTGCCCCAAGCGAAGTCTATAACGGATATCTAAGTTGTATTGTTAAAGATGAGTCTAAATAAAAGCTTTATGTCTCATTTAAAAGAGCTTTGGAAATAATAAAACCAAAATTGGAGTTAATGATGAATAAAACATCGTTATTGTTCCTCTTGGGTGCAATTGGCCCTTTAGGAAGCGCTTACGCAATGTCAGTTGATATTGAAAGTAAAGTTGAAGACAGTGAAATATTGTTAGGTAGAATAAATAATGAGCTTGCAACAAACTATGTCGGCGATAAGCTCATTGAACTTAAATGGGTGACGAAAGAAGGAAAAACGATTTCCACTAAACCTTATTTAATTCCCAACAGTTCGATGAAAGATATACGTTTTTGTGTGTCAAGTGAACAGACAGCAACCTGTTCGACATCATGGTCGACCAACCATGCGTTAAGGTCAGCTTCGTCGCCTAAGTTCACTGCGGGAAATACCGCTAATCTAACAGTGCGCGTACTCGATAATGATTCGTTAAAATATGAGGAACCTGCTACCTCGATTAGTAACTTCGACATTATTAGTGGAAGGTTTGGTTTTCACTACACCGAACAACTCGATCAACATGGTCATGTGGTAATGAATATGATCAGCTACAGCCAACCTTCAATTTTCCTCACGCTGCCGTCTATTGAGTCTAATATGAAGACCATTAAAGCGTGTTCGGTCGGTGGTTTCTATTTAGATGAGCCGACTTACATTGAATCATGCACACCAAGTTATGAAATTGATAGTTCTCCAGTAGAACCGGAGCCTGAAGAATCTGTTCTATGCTTGTATCAGCACCCCAACTATAAGGGCAACAAGAAGTGCTTTGATGAAGAAGAGATAAACCATTCTAAGGACATGACCTCGCCGAAGTTTCCACACTTAATGGCAAATTATGGATTGGTAGATTCGAGCAGCCTTACTATCAAATCAGGGTACCGAGCAACGGTCGGTAATTTTTCTGGCCATAACTCAACGATTAACGACACATGGAATAAATCCGCTACTTACCTAGGTAATACAGTTGGGGATAAGGGTAAACACGTTTTTCTTGAGAGAGATGACACTTATGGTTGTTTCTTTCAGCACCATGCATTGCATTATGGTGAATTCGAACGGGCAATCAGCCAGTGTGTAGAAGTTGGAGAGAAAATCGAGCAACTTACCCCGCTGAAATCTGGACTTCAGCGTACGCTCTCTACCATCACAATGCATCCGGGTCTTACCATTACTTTATATTCTGACCTTGGTGGTAACAGTAAGCTCGGAACTTACAACCAAGCACGATTTTGGACTGGCTCTGGCTATCCAAATGATCGCGCGAAGTCGTTTAGTATTTCCGTAGATAAAAACTACAGTTTTTACCTAGTCAACGGTAATACGCTGTTACGCAGTCTCGAAAACAGTAGCCTGGCTTTAAAAAACCTCATCACTGAGAAGGGCGATCTACACCTGGTCACGTCTGATGGGCATTGGACTAGAAACTTTGTACTTCCTGAGGGCGTTCCAGAATTCACCCGTTTGAAGTTTGAGCGTAAATCTACATACCACTTTAATGTGGTTAATGGTGATACAACTTACACACCTAAACGTGGTGAAACCTTAGTCGTTACCTATATCAATAATCAGTGGGTGTTAAGTGGTGATAAAAGCGATAGCGAGGTTACTTGGAGTTCGGTTTTAGGCGTAAAAAGTAACAACGCAGCTACGCAGTCAGTTTCCTCTTCGAAAGTGCTATATATTCGAGCGGGAGCTGCCATTGATGCCATAGGAACCTCTCGTAGTAACCTTCATGGTGGCTCAGGTGGCGGCTTGTATCAAGTTAGCCTAACGGGTCTAAAATCGGTTACGGCGACAAGAGGTGATTTTCGATGGGGTGGCCGTCAGTTAGTTGCTCTAACATTTCACTATCAGAATGGTAGTCAAAAGTTGATCGGTTCTAAGCGCTATGCGACTAATCGTACAGAGCAAAGTGCGGCTGTGCCTGCGGGGCAGGAGGTCAAAGGTTTGAACGTTTGGTCCAATGGTTGGTTGGTAAGTGGTTTACAACTCAAGTTTGGGGATTGATTCAAGATTTACCTAGCTTAAACATTTAAAAGGTTCCTATTAAGGAGCCTTTTATTTAGTAATACTAAGCGTACGATATGATTTAGTGAAGGAAAATGCCGGCATTCAGGTGGGAAAAATCTTACTTAAAGATAATTGCACAGAATATATAATAGACATGTATTCTTAGACCAGAAGCGATTGACAATCAATGAAATTAATTAAATTCGTACTATTTTCGTTGTCGTTATTTTTTTCTTACTATACTTATGCACTAAATAGTGGTGAATGTACATACTCTAATCAAAAACTAACATACTCAGGGGTTAACCTTCCTAGTTCAAATGACGTGTATAAAGATGGTGAGGTTTTGGGGCAACTTATATTGTCAACCAACTATTCTTGTAAGACAAACTCGATAACAAATAATAGTGTGGTACTCCAAGTTGGAACTAGAGGAGCAGGAAACAGTCACATAAGTGCTAAGCGGTATAACAGTAATGTTGCTGGGATTGTTCTTGAGGCAAAATTCACAGTAGCACAGGCGGCAAGCTTTAATAATGAGGTTATATTCAAACAGTTCAAAAAGCCGCAATATTCTAACAATCAAAATGTAAGTGGAACGTTCAACCAACCATTATTTGATGTCATTAAATCTGGTGAAATAAGCAGTGCTACATCGGTAACACTAAATCTTCAAAATCCATTTAGGTTAGTCAGTTTTATCTACAATACGGCGACAACTGGTGGCGTCTACTTTAGTCCAACCAATGTTCCAGATACCGCTCCCATTCCAGTTTATAATGCATCATGCAGTGTGACACATCCTACAAACGTTCAAGTCCCCGCTCTGGTTAAAGGTATTAGAGATGAAGTAAGCAGTTACTTTAACATAGTCCTCAATTGTGTCGATAAATCCGTCATGCAAAATAACGTGCAGCTAACTGTCACTCCAGTAAATATGACGAACGTAACAATGACTGGAGACAAGCGGCGTTTTTCAAGGTAGTTGTCATCATTTGCTTGCTTATTAAGCAGCTTCTCTTTCTGGATTTAGGTGGACTTCGCCAACAGGCTCACAGTTCCTGAT
>NZ_JAKGTN010000032.1:0-53134 GCF_021568915.1 Vibrio sp. McD22-P3 | reverse complement strand
TAAACAGAATATGGTGGGGGGGGACGGATTCGAACCATCGAAGGCAGTGCCGTCAGATTTACAGTCTGATCCCTTTGGCCACTCGGGAACCCCCCCAGGAGTTTTTATACTTGTTTGATGTTTTCCCAACACATCACTCAAGTGCGGAGCGCATCATAACAAACTGCGCATAGCTGTAAACCCTTTTTTGAGGATTTTGAATTGAATGGTGCCTTTTTGGACAAAGACGCTTAAAAAGCGTGTTTTTAGTCATTATTTATTAACCAGCGCGGTGTTACATTGATTGTACGTGGATGGTTTCTAAATAGATGGGCATCAAATGTAAATAATCTCTTTAGAATACATTTACACTTCTTGACGTTACTCCTCGTATTACTCGCTACACTATCTGTAGTTTTTACACTGAAGACAAACACGATGAAAAACAAAACAATAATCGGTTTGCTGGCACTGTCTATTCTTAGTGCTTCACCAGCAACCTTCGCCAAAAGGAACGTTGGCTCCAAGGCTATCTCAGTAGTGACTGAACCTGTTGCCATCCATCAAGTTTCTCAATCTCTCTCATTAGTTGGCAAATTAGAAGCGGATCAGTCAGTTATTATCGCCTCGGAAGTCAACGGTATCGTCGATGAAATCAAAGTCACCGCTAACCAAAAGGTTGAAAAAGGTCAGCCTTTGGTCTTACTTAATGACGATAAAGCGCGAGCTGCTGTCGCTGAAGCAAAGGCGTATACCCGTGATCAAAAGCGTATCCTTGCTGAATTTGAGCGTCTAGTAGACCGCAATGCAATTACTAAAACCGAAATTGATGCTCAGAAAGCTGCGGTAGAAATTGGTAATGCACGATTAGACGCGGCTAATGCTAACCTTAACGATCTTTATATCGAAGCTCCCTTCACAGGTACAGTGGGCTTAATTGACTTTAGCCGAGGAAAACTGGTCAGTGTGGGTACTGAACTGCTGACTTTAGATGACCTCTCGACGATGCAACTCGACCTCCAAGTTCCTGAACACTACTTACCTATGCTTGAAAAAGGTATGGATGTGACCGCCAGAACATCAGCTTGGGGTACACGTATTTTCACAGGTAAAGTGGTTGCAATCGATACCCGAGTGAATCAGGAAACCCTCAACCTTCGAGTTCGTATTCATTTTGAAAATGATGAAAACCGTTTAAAACCAGGCATGCTTGCGCAAGCTAGAATGGAATTTCCACCAATTGAAGCACCGATCATTCCAGTACAGGCTTTGGAATATTCGGGTACTAAGCGTTTTGTTTACGTCGTTGATGAAAACAACAAGGCACATCGCACGGAAGTATTCTTAGGCGCGCGCGTTGGTAACCAAGTGGTGATTGAAAAGGGTTTAGAAATCGGTCAGCGTATAGTGGTTCAAGGTATCGTAAATATGCGTGATGGTGCCTCGGTTCAAGAAGTGAAATCCGAACCGACAGCAGGTCGCACCGGTGACAAGCCAGCGGGCAATGACAAGGAAGCGAGCTAATGTTGTTATCTGATGTTTCTGTTAAACGTCCGGTAGCGGCAATCGTATTGAGCTTGCTGCTCTGCGTGTTCGGTATTGTTTCCTTTAGTAAACTCGCCGTTCGTGAAATGCCGGACATTGAAAACCCAGTTGTTTCTATCTCTACTCGTTATGAAGGGGCATCGGCTACCATCATTGAGAGTCAGATCACCTCTGTGATTGAAGACCAACTTTCTGGTATCAGTGGTATTGATGAAATAGAGTCGACCACGCGAAACAGCATGTCACGTATTACAGTGACATTTGAACTCGGCTATGACTTGAATACCGGTGTTAGTGACATTCGTGATGCCGTAGCCCGTGCGCAGCGCGCTCTTCCAGATGAGGCGGATGACCCTCTGGTGTTTAAGAACAATGGTAGTGGTGAAGCGTCGCTGTACATCAACCTTAGCTCTTCAGAGATGGACCGCACTCAGCTTACTGATTATGTGAACCGTGTTTTGGTCGACCGTTTCAGTCTTATCTCTGGCGTGAGCTCGGTGGATATTTCAGGTGGCCTATATCAGGTGATGTACATTAAGCTCAAGCCTGCTTATATGGCTGGTCGCGGTGTGACAACGTCAGATATTACCTCGTCACTACGCAGCGAAAACATCGAAAGCCCAGGCGGCGAAGTTCGAAATGATGCTACTGTGATGTCAGTGCGTACTGCACGCGCCTACAATACACCTGTCGATTTTGAGTATCTGGTAGTTAAGCGCGCTAGTGATAATACACCTATCTACCTAAAAGATGTCGCTGATGTTTATGTGGGCGCAGAAAACGAAAACTCGACCTTTAAGAGTGATGGCGTTGTTAACGTTAGTATGGGAATTGTGCCGCAATCTGACGCAAACCCGCTACAAGTCGCTGACTTAGTTCATAAAGAAGTAGAGCGCATGCAGCAGTTCCTTCCACAAGGAACGAGACTGGCGATTGACTACGATTCTACCGTCTTTATCGACCGCTCGATTTCAGAAGTGTATAACACGCTGTTTATTACCGGCGGTTTAGTTATCCTCGTGCTTTACATCTTTATTGGCCAAGCTCGAGCTACATTGATTCCAGCCGTGACGGTTCCAGTGTCGCTCATCTCGTCTTTTATCGCGGCATATTTCTTTGGCTTCTCTATAAACTTAATTACCTTAATGGCACTGATCCTTTCAATCGGTCTGGTGGTCGATGATGCCATTGTGGTAGTCGAAAACATTTTCCACCATATCGAACGAGGGGAGTCACCTCTGTTAGCCGCCTATAAAGGGACGCGTGAGGTAGGGTTTGCCGTTATTGCCACTACACTGGTTTTGGTGATGGTGTTCCTGCCTATCTCATTTATGGATGGCATGATCGGGTTGCTGTTTACTGAGTTTTCGGTATTACTGGCGATGTCGGTGATCTTTTCCTCATTGATAGCATTGACGCTAACGCCGGTGTTGGGAAGCACTATTCTAAAAGCCAATGTGAAACCGAATCGCTTTACTCAGTTTGTCGACAAGGGGTTTAGAAAGCTTGAGCGCGGCTACAAAGCGGCTTTGGTTAAAGCCCTTAAATTGAGATGGATGGCACCAATTATCATAGTGGCTTGTATTGGCGGTAGTTTCCAATTGATACAACAAGTCCCTGCCCAATTAACACCGTCAGAAGACCGTGGCGTTATTTTTGCCTTCGTTCGCGGTGCCGATGCGACCAGTTATAACCGTATGGCTGCAAATATGGACATCGTTGAGAAACGTCTTATGCCGCTATTAGGGCAAGGTTTCTTGAAGTCGTTTAGTATTCAATCGCCTGCCTTTGGCGGTAATGCGGGTGACCAAACGGGCTTTGTTATCATGATCTTAGAGGATTGGAATGATCGTGATATCACGGCACAAGAATCTCTCAATGTGGTGAGAAAGTCTTTGGCGGGTATTGCCGATGTCCGTGTCTTCCCATTTATGCCGGGCTTCCGAGGAGGGTCGAGCGAACCTGTGCAGTTTGTTATTGGTGGTTCGGATTATCACGAGCTACAAACATGGGCGGATAAACTAGAGTTGGCAGCGGAACAGTCTCCGTTTATGGAAGGGGCAAGTACCGACTATTCTGAGAAAACGCCTGAACTTGTTGTGACGATTGACCGTGAGCGTGCCGCAGAATTAGGCATTAGTGTGTCTGATATCTCGGATACGTTAGAGATCATGCTTGGTGGTAAAAGTGAAACCACCTATGTAGAACGCGGCGAAGAGTATGACGTGTATCTGCGTGGTGATGAGAATAACTTTAATAACGCCAATGATTTAAGTCAGATCTATATGCGAACTAAGTCCGGCGAGTTGGTTACTCTAGATGCGGTGACTTCCATCGAAGAAGTGGCATCATCAATTCGTTTGTCACACTACAACAAGCAGAAATCGATCACCATTAAGGCCAACCTATCGGATGGTTACACATTAGGTGAAGCGCTCGATTTCATGGACCAACAAGCTGTGGAAATGCTCCCCGGTGATATCTCGGTAAGCTATGCGGGTGAATCGAAAGACTTCAAAGAAAACCAATCCAGTATCTTAGTCGTGTTTGGTTTGGCTCTGCTGGTGGCTTATCTCGTACTAGCCGCTCAGTTTGAAAGCTTCGTAAACCCTCTCGTGGTAATGTTTACCGTACCTATGGGTGTTTTTGGTGGCTTCTTAGGTCTGGTAATCATGCAGCAAGGACTGAATATCTACAGCCAGATCGGCATGATCATGTTGATCGGTATGGTGACCAAGAACGGCATCCTGATTGTAGAATTTGCCAACCAGTTACGTGATAAAGGCGTTGAGTTTGAAAAAGCCATTATCGATGCTTCAGCACGACGTTTACGACCCATCATGATGACGGCATTTACCACGCTCGCAGGGGCAATTCCGCTGATTCTGTCGACTGGAGCAGGCTATGAAAGTAGAGTCGCAGTGGGTACGGTAATCTTCTTTGGTATGGCTTTCGCTACCTTAGTGACCTTGTTTGTAATCCCAGCGATGTATCGACTTATCTCTGCTAAGACCAAAGCGCCAGGGCATGTTGAAGCTGAACTCAATAAAGCGCTGAGTCACGACGTCAAAGCGCGAACCAGCCATGGCGAGTTAACCGACAGCTAAAACCACAGATTAAATTAAAATCACGGTTTCAATTAGTCTCATAAAATGCTCAGTTTCGACTGGGCATTTTTTCGTTTGTTGGTTAGGATTGTTGAGTACAAAAACAATCAATAAGGAAAGTAAAGTGGCTGAATTTAAATACAAAGATCTTCCTCAAGAGCAGCAAGATAAACTGGATGCGGCGGTATTTCGTAAGCTGTTGACTCACCTTGATGAAAACAAAGATGTGCAGAACATCGATCTTATGATTCTTGCAGGATTCTGCCGTAACTGTTTTAGCAAATGGTATAAAGCAGAAGCTGAAAATGAAGGATTGGCGCTGGACATCGATGATGCCCGAGAGCGTGTTTACGGTATGACTTATGATGAGTGGAAAACCAACCACCAACCTAAAGCGACACCTGAACAGTTGGCCGCGTTTGAAGCGCGTCAAAACAAAAAATAGTCATTAGATTCTCTTCCTTTTGAGGAAGAGAATCACTTTTTTGTGATAGCCATTTAAGTCGATAAATCGCCGCAAGACGCTCACCCGTCCATACCCTAATCGGGGTATACCCACTGCCACTAATCACAACTTACTCTTTAGTCCATTTCTATTTAGCACCTCAATGCTAACGTTAATAAAGAATAACAAGAACCGCAGTGGTCATGATTTATGTTTGCATCCAAAAAACAGTTACTAAACACTCAGCAGCAGTTGCAACAGCAAAAACAACAGACGGACACTTTCGCTTGCCAGATTGAGCAATTGCAGCAAGAGTTGGCGCTTCGTGAGCAAACTATCGAGCGGCTGGAGCAGCAGTTGTCTTCGCAGAAAACCCGTTCGCGTCGATTCTTAAATAGCGTGACGACGCAACTGATCTCCACCACCGCCAATATTGAACAGGCCAATAACCAACTTATCGCTCAAAGTGATCAGTTGCAGGCTAATCTTGGCGTGTTTGAAAGCACTCAGCAGCAGTTGCATGCTATGTATCAGTCGCTGGATGAAGTCTCTCAGTCAGCGGCAACGAGCAAAGAAACCGTCGCAGCTCTTCAGGTACTTACCAGCGATATCACTCAGTTTATTAGTATTATCCACCAGATATCCGAGCAAACGAATTTACTGGCGTTAAATGCTGCCATTGAAGCGGCGCGCGCTGGTGAGCATGGACGTGGTTTTGCGGTAGTGGCGGATGAAGTACGTTCATTGGCGGGTAGAGCCAATGAAGCCGCCAGTGAAATTTCCGGATTGGTTGAACGCATTGAAGGTAGCACGAATCGAGCGGGAGACAATATTGAATTGGTCTCAAGCCAAGTAGCGGAAGCGTCACGAGGCGCGGCAGTGATAGTGCAAGATACCCAGTCTATTTTGTCTCTCTCATCTGATACGGTAGATGTGATTTACAAAAGCACAGTAGATATTTACGCTTCAAGCGCAATCGCACAATACACCAATATGTGGACGACTGCCCACTCTAAACTCATTGGTGCAGAATACGAACATTCGCTATTAGAGCTCAAAGAACACGAAACCATCTTTGGCCAAATAGTGGCTCATCATGAAGAAACCCGTCAACTAGCAAGTGTTGGCGGGCCGTTAGAATACTTTAGCGACAAAGCTAGGTATTATCATGACTGTTTGCACAGAGTGGCGAATAATACGACAGATGCGGAGCTTGTTGCTCAACTTGATGATGGGTATCAAGACCTTGTTCATTATATTTCGCTGGCACAGGACAAAGTGAAGTCAGACTATCAGCGTGGCTGAAGCAAAGGGGACGGTGAGTCCCCTTCAGGTCTAGAGATTAGCTGGAGGAAGTTTAAGCTCGCCTAGGGTATTGAGATAAACCGACGGCTCTTGATACTGAGGAAACGCAATTGGGTGGTCTCTAAAACTCTTCAGTGGCTGTCCTAGGCCTAAGGTTCCTCTTTCTCTCACACGTTTTACTCGACCTACATCAAGTTCAATAGGAATGACTTGTTCGGTTTCTCCTGCTTGATAAAGCACATCGCCTTCCGGACCTACGACGATTGATTGCCCATTCCCCAGCGGCCCACAACCATTGATATCCACCATAAAACACTGGTTGGTGATGGCATTGGCTCGTGCAATACAGCATTCAATCTCACGGTCTATCGTGCCCGTCATCGTTGGGTGAATGATAACCTCAGCCCCCATACAGGCTAGCGCACGAATAGTTTCTGGAATCCACATATCATAGCAAATGGAAACGCCAAACCGTCCAACATTAGGGATGTCAAAGGTCACGAACTGGTCGCCATTTTCAACCTGTTGCTCGTATGGGAGAAAAGGGTACATTTTTTGGTAACGAGCGATAACTTGTCCCTCGGGACTAATAACCAACAAGGTGTTGCTGGTACCATTGTCATCTTGAGTGTAATAGGAACCAGAAACCAGCCAGATATTCTGTTCTTGAGCCAGCTTGATTAGTCGCTGCTCGGTTTCGCCTCCGATAGGCTCGGCATATTTGAGTGATGCGCCGTAAATAGCAAGCTCACTAAAAACCACCATATCGACCCAAGGGAATCGCTGGCAAGTGGCACGAGTCTTCTGTTCCAACGTTGCTAAGTTATCGCCCATTGGAAGGCTTAATTGCAGCCCCGCAATTGAAAAATGGCTCATATTGTCACCTTATCTTGTTGGTTTGCTGCAAAGTGCTGGTGTTCATTCAATAAAGGGTAAAAGCAAGCGCTCTCATGGGGTCTTTCTTGCTCTATGCGAGGGAAGGCTTTTTGGCACTTCTCGCTCAACCTTTGACAGCGGCTTTGGAATGCACACCCATGTGGACGGTTCAACGCACTTGGTACTTCTCCCGATAAGGCTTGCAATCGATCACGTTGGGTAGGATCTAGTGACGGGATAGAGTTAAGCAAGGCTTGTGTGTACGGGTGTTGAGTGTGATGAAACACATCACCGACGGGACCTGCTTCGACAATTTCACCTAAATACATCACCAATACCCTGTCAGCGATTCGTTCGACCAATCCTAAATCATGAGTAATGAACAAATAGCTCAGACCACGTTCCTGCTTAAGTTGATTAAGTAGATTAACAATGGTGGCTTGAACAGAGACATCCAGCGCTGCCGTCGGCTCATCTAAAATAATTAATTTGGGGTCGAGCATTAAAGCGCGTGCAATCCCTATTCGTTGACGCTGCCCGCCGGAAAGCTCATGAGGCATGCGGTTTAACATGTTCTCATTAAGTCCCACTGTAGTGAGCATTTCGAGGACCTTATCCAACCGTTCTAGTTTGCTCAGCTTTGTGTGAGTGAGCAGCGGCTCTTCCAATAGCTTTTGAACTGAAAGTCTAGGGTTGAGTGTAGAGTAGGGGTTTTGAAATACGATGCTGTACTCTTTTCGAAGCTGTTTGAGCTGTCGACCTTTGAGTACGCTGATATCTTGACCGCAAAAGTGGATATGACCGCAATCAGCGTCAATAAGCTTGAGTATGGTCATCGCTATGGAGCTTTTCCCGCAACCAGACTCTCCGACCAAGGCCACGCACTCGCCTGGTTGAATGTCGAAGTTGATGTGCTGAAACGCTTGTAATGTTTGTTGCCCAACAGAGTAGGACTTCGCAAGGTCTGTGACCCTCAATAATGGTTTTACCATGATGATTCCTCCTCAATTAATCAAGCAATTTGCTTCTGCTGTTTTGGGGGTTGATGATGAAAGCACAGAACCTGATGCGCGTTATATTGTTTGGCTTCTGGCGCAGCGCTTAGACACAGATCTGTGGCAGTATGGCAACGGGAGGCAAAAGCACAACCTTGAGGTTTTGTTCTCATGTCAGGCACAGAACCGGGTATGGCGCACAATTCATGGGTTAAACCAATCGCCGGGACAGAATTAAGTAGTCCTTTGGTATAGGGATGCATGGGGTGATTGAACAGTGAGTCGATAGGACCTTGTTCAACAATGGTTCCGGCGTACATTACCGCCACGCGATCACATAGCGATGCCACGACGGATAGGTCATGAGTAATAAACAATATGCTGATGTTCTGTTTTTCGGCTAGTTCGCGCAGTAGCAAAATGATCTGTGCTTGAATGGTGACATCAAGCGCTGTTGTTGGTTCATCTGCGATAAGGACTTTGGGCTCACAGCTTAACGCGATGGCGATCATAATTCGCTGTAATTGGCCACCAGAAAACTGATGTGGATATTTCTTTACCGCTTGTTCTGGCTCTGGAAGGTGAACCATGTCCAGCAACCGTATTGCTTCGAGCTTGGCTCGTTTGCGACTGATTTTGCGGTGGGCAAGAATAATATCAGCCATTTGTTGTTCGATGGTGAAGTAGGGGTTTAGAGCCGTCATCGGGTTTTGGAATATCATCGCAATATCGTCACCACGAACGCGTGCCCACTCTTGTGCAGAAAGCGACTCAAGGGGTTGACCTTCAAGACAAATCGAACCATTAAGAATGGCGTTATCTGGTAGCAGTCCGAGACAGGCGGTTGAAGTGAGGGATTTTCCGCACCCAGATTCGCCTACCAAACCAAGGATCTCGCCACGGTTGAGTTCAAAACTGCATCCATTAACAGCATGGATAGTTGAGGAGAAGTTCTCAAATTGAATGCTAAGGTTGCGTACGGACAATAGAGAATCGGTCATACTAATCTCTCCCTTTGAATTTTGGGTCAAGTGCGTCTCGTAAACCATCACCTAATAAGTTGGCAGCTAAGACCGTGACAAAAATAGCGCAGCCCGGGAATACGGCGGTCCACCAGTATTCAAGGAACAAAGATTGTGCATTGCCTATCATTAATCCCCACTCAATGGTTGGAGGGACAGCGCCCAGACCTAAGAAACTTAATGCCGCTGCCCATAGAATTACGTACCCAAAATCCATAGAAACTTGAATCAATAGCGGGGTCATGGCATTAGGAAGGAGGTGCTTAAACATGATCGTTAAATGACCGACGCCAGCAGCTTGAGCAGACAACACATATTGCTCATTGCGCACGCTAATCACCGCTGCACGCAGTATCCTTGAATACCACGGGAACCATGATAGGGCGATGGCAAACATCACATTCAATAGCCCTGGACCAAGTATCGCTATCATACAGATAGGTAAGAGAATGGGAGGAAAGGCGAGAAACACATCGGAGATTCGCATTAAGCAGCCATCGACTTTGCCACCAACATAGCCTGCGACCAGACCAATGGGTAAGCCAATAACAAGCGCTAATATCACCGTAATAATACCGACCGATAGAGAGGTTCGGGCGCCATAAATAATTTGGGAGAAGATGTCTCTTCCTAAGTTATCCGTGCCAAACCAATGGAGCGCGTTAGGCGATTGCAGCTTGTGGGCAAAGTTCATTTTTGCAGGGTCATAAGGCGCTAGCCAAGGTGCAAAGACCGCCATGACAATCAGAGAAATAAAAATGAACGCGCCAATGTAAAGTAGTGGGTTGTTTTTAGCGTTGTACCAGAACTTACGAACGCGAGTTTGCCACAGATGCTGTGCGACAGGCTCTGAATTTGCGGTTAACGCAATACTTGCAACGTGTGCGGATGATTTACTCATATTACACCTCAGGAGACAGTCTTGGGTCGACGGTGAAGTACAGTAGGTCGATGATGAAATTCACCAGTAAATAACTCGATGACAGGATCAAGGTGACACCCATAACAGCAGGAAAGTCGTTAGTGATGACAGATTCGACAACGTAGCGACCTATACCGGGCCAATCAAAGATGGACTCTACAATCACACTGTTGCCCAGCATAAATCCATAGGTCAGGCCAATAACAGTCAACAACGGGACGAGTGTTGCTTTTAACGCATAGAAGAAATAAATCTTGGAGTGACTTAATCCAAACGCATGACCAGTGCGAATGTAATCTTGGCTCAACACCTCCACCATTAAGTTGCGTGTAGTTCGAACAAAAATGGCAAACGTGGCCAGGCTAAGGGTGAGCACGGGCAAGGCTAAATGCTGGACTGCACTTTTAAAGGCAACCCAATCCCCAGCCAGTAAAGTATCTACCGTGAATAGTCCTGTAACTGCAGTAAACTGCGCATCAATGAGAATATGAGAATCAATTCTTCCTTGCAGCGGAAACCAGTTTAATACGCCATAAAACAGCATTTGTAGCAAGATGGCGAGAAAGAAGGATGGAATCGCGATACCAACAATAGATACGCCACGCGCCATTTGGTCGACTGGCGTTTTATTTCGAATCGCTGCCCAGACGCCAAGTGGGATGCCAGTACATAATGAAATACCAATAGCAATGGTGACCAGCTCAATGGTCGCCATCATATGCTTAATAATTTCGGATTTAACCTCTTGGCCGGTACGTAAGCTCTTGCCGAAATCGCCTGTTGCGGCTTGGGAAATATAGGACACAAATTGGTGCCATAATGGTTTATCCAGCCCTAACTCTTGTTTGGCGATAGCGATTTGTTCGGCGGTGGGTTTGGCTCCAAGCATCATTTCCACAGGGGAAGAAGGTAGCACTCTGGTTAAAAAGAAAGTAATAACCAAAATGCCGACCATGATGCCAACCAGCGTTAACGAGCGTTTAAAAATGTAATTTCTCATAACTACTTACCACTGTGTCTTCAATGACGTTGAGAAAGAAGTACCGTGCTCGGTACTTCTTTCTGAGCTCCTGCTCGCTGATTATTTTGAGAGTTGATAGAAGAACGTGGCCGCGTAAGCTGGGTTTGGCGTGACGCCTTCAATCTCTTTGTGGTGAATGATGCGGCCTTTCAAGTCGGCGTAGAAGATAGCGACGGCATCATCAATGAGCACTTGTTGTGCCTGCTGGTAATAGCTAGAAGCCTGAGCTTTATTCGTTGGCTCGGCGGCTACACCCTTGTCCACAAGAGAGTCGTAGTTGGCGTTAGAATAGTGAGACAAGTTAAACGACGGTGATTCTTCGGTTTTGAACAGACCAATCAACCAATCTGAAGGTGTCGCGTAAGTTGGCCACCATGTCATAGACTGAAGGTTCGGTGCGGTTTTTAGATTCTTCGCATCGTTCCAGATCTTACCCCAAGGGCCCGGCTTTAGATTCAGCGTCACACCAATCTGGCGTAGATTCTCTTGATACATTAGCAAGGCATTTTTATAGGCTTCTGAAGAGTTGATATAGGCAGCATCCAGAACCCAGTCTTTTTTCGGAATGCCAGATTGTTCCAATAATGCTTTGGCTTGCTTAAGGTCGAAGGCTGGGCTTTCCTGACCTTCGATAGCACCCCACATGGTACCGGGAACAATACCGCTAGGAATGGTTGCTCCTCCTGCGTAGATGTAATCAACCACAGATTGATAGTCCCAAGCATGAAGTAATGCTTTACGGAACTCTAGGTTATCCGTTGGGTATTTTTGAGTATTGATTAAGAACTGTGAGTTCTTCCATGAGGGAGTGTCAATTACTTTAACATCTGGATGCTTTGCGAGTGACTCCACTAGGTCAGCAGAAGGTAAGCTGATAAAGTCGGCATCACCTGCTTTGATCATCTGTACTTGCGTCGCTGGGTTTGAAACGTATTTTAGCACCACACGATCGAGTTGCTCGTCTTGCCAACCACCCCAGTACTGCTCGTTCTGCTCTAGAATGACTTGTTGACCCTTTTCCCACTGAGTCACTTGGTAAGGGCCAGTTCCTGCTGCATTACCCTGATTAAACCATTCTGTGCCTTTGTCTGCAGCAGCGGGTGAGTAGATATAAGCGCCATACTGTGACGAAGCGATAAGATCGATAGGCGATGGTTTCTCTGTTTTGATGACTAAGGTATTGGCATCGGGTGTGGAAATCTCCATTTTAGGCCAAATATAGTAAGCCCCTTTTTTCATAGAAACCGTACGTTCGATAGAAGATTTGGCTGCTTGAGAATTAAAGGGTGTCCCGTCATGAAACTGCACACCTTCTCTCAGTTGGAACGTCCAAGTTAAACCGTCTTCACTTACGTTCCAGCTTTTTGCTAGTGCCGGACTGAAGGTTTCTTTTGAACCCGGAGGGTTATACCAGACCAATGGTTCGTAAACGTTGCTAAGCATGATGACTTCGGTAGAAAAGGCAATTGCAGGATCCCAATCTTTTATATCGGTATATGTAGCAAATGTTGCGGTGTTTAGCGCAGAGGCATGAGTAAAGCCAGTAGCGAGCGTCAGTAGCGCAACAGCAGTCAATTTATGTTTGCGTAGTAACATAATGCTTCCTTGTAATTATTTGACCAGAGTAAGGCCTTGTTTATTTACTTCCTGTTCAAGACATTTAAAAAATAGCGCTCAGGTTAACTATCGAGTAGTACCAGTTGTCGTTATCGTTGGATCCAGTTTTGTTAATAAATATGTTCAACGAATTGGCTTATATAAAACAGAATTATCTTGGTGAGTTACACTCGCTGTTTTGTTATTTTTGTAGTTACTTATGCTGAATTATGTGAAATATCGGTTGATATTCTTGGTTTTAAGTTCTAGGTAGCGATATATATAAGATACTGAGCGGTAAAATAATTTGCTATAGAATGTTGGGTAAGACCTTTCTTTAATAGATATGAAATTCAGTTAACAAATATGTGACATTTATCTCAGCGATCATTTTACTCAATGGGATGGTATTGATGCTTTTGGTAATAGAGTCCCTTTCGATACCAAAAGACCATTTTCGTCAAACCGATACAAGGTATTGTTATGGCGAATCAACTTCTGTCTTCGTACGTCGGAAAATTGCCATTTCTTCCACTGAATGCACAAGGTGTCTTCTTCTAACCACCAATACCCCTCATCCTCATCATTTGGGCGGTTGGACATACCGTGCATTCGACCATCTTGCTGGAAAGTCACTTTATAAGGAATGTTAAAGCAGTCAGTCGTGCAGATGATGTAATCATCGACCACCTCCCTGACTTCATCAGCCTTAAGTCGTTGTCCTTTTACTGTTTCTAAGGAGTCATCGGGCATAATGTGTTGAGCAAGCAGCGCTAGGCGTTTTATGCCTTCCCTAATATCGCTTTCGTCGATGGAGTTGAAACTCAGCCGAATACCATTTCTCTTGGCGTTAGCAAAATAGTACTTCTCTCCAGAATTGATCAAAATCCCGTGTTGCTGCGCCACGTTAGCCAGCCGGTTTGCGTCAAAACCGGGTTTGTAGTCGATCCAGAATGCGGTACCAGATAATGCTGAGGCTACCCCTGATTGCGGAAAGTAGAAATTAAGCGCCTTTTCCATGGTAAGCCATTTACTGCGATAGCGAGTCAGCAGTCGATGTATTAATGAATCGTAGTAGCCTAATTTAAGAAACAGAGCTAGGGTCTGACAGTTGTTTTTAGGCGGGCAAGTATGGTTGCGCTGTTGAAGCCGTTTAGCCAGCTCAATGAACTGAGGTGCGGCGACGATAAAGCCAAGTCGCAGACCTGGAGCGATAGTAGAAGAAAAGCTTGAGAGGTAAATAATACGCTCACTATGAATTTCGCCTTTTAGTGCTGGAATGTCTTCATCAATAAAGTTGGTTTCATGCTCAAAGTCGTCTTCGATCACCAGAAAGTCGTGTTCCTCAGCAGCTTGAAGCAGAGCTTGTCTTCTGTGTTTTGACATTCGCACTGTGGTAGGGAACTGATTGCTCGGGGTGACATAAACCAAATCGCATGAGTGCAATGACTCATTAATTACTGCTCCCTGTTCGTCGATATCAATTGGGACGATGCGATCTGTTTTTGCACTTAGTTGATTTACTGCTTCTGGGTATCCCGGATTTTCGATACCAACCGTTGTACTTTGGTCGGTCAACAAGCGGCTAATCAAGTTTAAACTGTGCTGAGTTCCCATGGTAACCATTATTTGATTATGCTGTGCAAAGATTCCTCGTCGAGGCAGGACACGAGTGCGAATTTGCTCAATCAGTTCATCGTAGTTCTCAAACTCGGAAGTCCAGCGTTTGCTGTTGATTTTGTTCAACGATTGAATGGCGCATTTACGCCATTCAGCCACGGGAAAGGTGGTCTCATCGACCATTCCATGAATAAAGCGATAAGGATACTCACTCAGCTCTTGAGGAGAGGGCGGTGAATCGAGAGTGGTGAGCTTGACGTATTTGTTCCATGGCAGTGTCTGCTGTTGGTCGCGTGTAGTAAGAGGCTTAGGCTTAATATTTAGTTCGGGGTTTATGTAGTAACCCTTACGCTCTCGCGAAACAAAAAAGCCCTCAGCATTAAGCTGTTCATACACTCGAAGGACGGTGTTGCGAGATACTTTGAGGCTGGTGGCCAGCTTTCGAGAAGAGGTGATAGGCACTGATCTATCCAGAAAGCCGCTGGTGATCGCATGCGTAATACCGGTTTTGATTTGGTCTTGCAGTGACAGGGATAAATTGGGGTCGATTTGAATGTACTTCTCTAACACTGCTTACCTCAACGATTGATTATCTTATCAACAGTATTGGTTAACAAAATGTTATTTTCCGAGACCAAGATCGCGCGTTGTATTGGAATCTGATTCACAACTGTAAATACGTGACTCAGATTCCAAATGTAGATTTAATTCATATGGTTAGTTGGTTGTTGTTTTGTGAATAAATGCAGTAAAACTACAGCGTCAAGTTTTGATTAGTGATTTTTGTAAGGCATTTGTAAACCGTTGTGAGTCCTTTTTCAATGTCGTCCCTTTCAATGGTCAGGGGCGGTAGAAAACGGATGACATTACTTTTAACTCCACAAGATAAAATGATCACTCCTTGCTGCACACAAGCCGTCACTAATTGCTTAGTAATGTGTGCAAGTGGCTCTCCAGTTCTCGGATTGTCGAGCTCTATCGCAATCATGGCGCCGACTTGCCGCACTTCGCTAATACAAGGCAACTCCCTGCGCATGGCGTTGAGTTTGTCACTAAACTGTTGTCCGATTTCAACCGCGCGATGACACAATTGTTCCTGCTCTATGATGTCTAAAACACTGAGAGCAGCAGTGCAAGCTAATGGAGATCCCGCGTAGGTACCACCTAAGCCACCGGGCATAGCGCTGTCCATGATTTCGGCTTTGCCAACGACTGCTGAGATAGGGAAACCGCCCGCGATGCCTTTAGCCATAGTCGTGATATCCGGTACCAAGTCAGTGTGACTGGACGCAAACATCGCCCCTGTACGAGCGAAGCCGGTTTGGATCTCATCGCATATGAGTACGATACCGTGTCGGTCACACAAGACTCGTATTGCATCCGTCCAAGCTTTTGGTGCGGCGTAAAATCCACCTTCTCCCTGAATGGGTTCGAAAATAATAGCCGCGACACGTGAAGGCTCGATATCAGTAGTCAGTAAGTCATTGAGCGCCTCGAGGCTTTGCTCAACGGTAACGCCATGAAGTGTGTTGGGAAACGGTGCATGGTAGATGTCGTTAGGAAATGGACCAAAACCAGCTTTGTAAGGGGTCACTTTTCCTGTCAGCCCCATACACATATTGGTTCTGCCATGGAAGCCGCCTTTAAAAGCAATGACTCCGCTGCGTTTAGTGTGGGCGCGAGCAACCTTAATTGCATTTTCAACCGCCTCTGCACCAGTGGTTAAGAACACCGCTTTTTTATCGAAATCTCCAGGGGCTAATTGGGTGAGCTTTTCAGCCAATGTGACAAAACTAGTGTAGGGCGTCACCATAGCGCAGGTGTGGCTGAATTGTTGTAGCTGTTCAGTGACGGCAGCGACAATTTTTGGATGTGAGTGACCTGTATTAGTTACTGCTATGCCAGAAGCAAAATCTATGTACTGGTTGCCTTCAATATCCGTTAACGTGGCGTTGTTGGCTCGCTCAATATAGACAGAGGCAAGGTTACCCATACCCTGTGCAATAACGGCGTCTTTTCTTTTTTGCCAGTCTAAATTGCTCATATTCTTTCCTTAGCTGAGAGTTAGAGATTACCGAAGCAGATGTATTTAGTATTTAGGTATTCTTCGATCCCTTGTTTTGCACCTTCACGGCCGAAACCAGATTGTTTAATACCTCCGAATGGGGCGACTTCGGTGGAGATTATGCCTTCGTTGATGCCTACCATCCCAAACTCTAATGCGTCGGCCACTCTGAAAGCGCGTTGAATATCTTTGGTATAGAAGTAGCTTGCCAAGCCATAGATGGTGTCATTGCATTGCTTGATGAGATCGCTTTCATCTTCAAATCGAATCACCGGTGCAACGGGGCCAAATATTTCAGTTTGTACAATGTCCATATCGCTGGATACGTCGGTCAGGACGGTTGGTTGTAGATAGTTACCCGATAACTTATCGCCACCGTATTGCAGCTTGGCACCTTGCTGCAACGTCGTAGAAATCAGCGCTAAGATGCTGTCTTTAGCTTTGCTATCAATCAGTGGACCCACATGGGTATCGGCTTCCAAGCCATAGCCAACATTGAGTTGTGAGACGGCAGACACAAACTGATCAACGAACTCATCATAGATAGCGTCTTGAACATAAAAGCGATTGGCACAGACACAAGTCTGTCCTGCATTTCGAAACTTAGAGGCGATAGCGCCTTGAACGGCAGCAGGAATATCCGCATCGTCAAAGACGACAAAGGGCGCGTTGCCACCGAGTTCCATCGACGTACGTTTTATGGTGTTAGCGGTCTGTTTAAGTAAGGTTCGACCTACTTCTGTGGAACCTGTAAATGACAGCTTCTTAATATCTTCATGGTGACAAAGTAGGTCGCCAACCAGTACAGAAGAGTGGTTATTGATAACAAACAGCAGATCTTTGGGAAGACCAGCTTGATACGCAAGCTCAGCGATGGCGTAAGCCGATAGAGGGGTTTGGTTCGCAGGTTTCACGATACAGCTACAACCTGCAGCCAACGCTGGGGCTACCTTTCGAGTGATCATGGCAATAGGAAAATTCCAAGGCGTGATGGAAGCGGTCACCCCTATTGGCTGCTTAGTGGTCATGAGTCGTTTTCCTGCAGCAGGAGCAGGAATAGTGTCACCGTAGGTACGTTTGGCTTCCTCTGCAAACCACTTTATAAAGCTGGCGCCATAAACCACTTCACCTTTAGCCTCGGTCAGCGGTTTGCCTTGTTCTAGCGTCATGATTTGCGCTAGCTCATCACTGTACTCAGTTACCAACTCGAACCACTTATTCAAAATAGTGGCACGATGGCTGGCGGTGGTATTTTGCCATTCTTGTTGCGCGACCTTAGAGCGTTCTATTTTGTGATTAATATCTTCAATGGAAAGAGAAGGTATATATCCCACAATGGAGTCATCATGTGGGTTATATACTGCAATAGAATGGTCAGCTTGATTATTAAATGCAGCGAGCAGCTCGTTTTTATTTATATATTCCATTATTTATTCTCCCAACTAATGTAACGTTGAGAATAGGCGAATCGGTTTACTCGGCTTAGTACCAGTTAGCACTATTTTCTGGTACCAGATTAAGATGGTTATTGAGGGGAATAATAATTTGCTGGTACCACGAAATAGTGGCAACTGGTACCTATCAGGTATTTTGGCTTTTCTATTATTAGTTCGATTGTGAGCCGTCAATTGTGTGCGACATTAAGTGCAATATTTCAGAGTGCGGCAATCATAAAGTCCCTATTCAGGGAAGAACATTGACTTTATATTTGGAGAAATAGAATGAAGCCTTCTCTCTGTCTCTCGCTAGTATCTGTTGTGCTTTATTCAGTACCAACAGTAGCGGATGAGCTTTTTTATGATGACTTTAATTCGGGGTTGTCTAATTGGATTGCTTATGGAAATACCAGCACCAGTGACACTGTCGTTATTGATGGTTTATCGGCTTATCTAAAAGAAACGGGTTCAATAGAAAGAGTAATAAACGTCAGCGGTTATAGTGATATTAATGTGGACTATTTGCTCGCAGCAAGACTACTTGAGTCAGCTGATTATTGTATAGCAGAATACTCTACGGACGATGGTAACAGTTACACTCAAATGTCAGCGCTCACTAATGGGCAAGACGGTGGCGATTTTTATCCATCGTCGATAACTATTCTTTCGAGCAACAGCCTAACCCTTCGTTTTAGAGCGCAAACGGGTGGTGCTGACCATTGCTATGTGGAGAATGTGTCAGTAACAGGAACAGCCAATTCGGGCGGAGAGAATCCAAGTATTGTTGTAACGGAGCAAGCCAACTTTGGTAACCAGCTGATTGATAGTCAAACTCAAAAGCGAATATCGGTAGCCAATTCAGGAATGCAGTCGCTCACCATTAACAGTGCTCAAGTTTCTGGCGCGGATTATGTGTTAGTCAATAATAGCTGTGATGGAGTCACGCTGAATAACAGCACCTCTTGTGATGTGACGGTGCAGTTTGAGCCAACGACATCTGGATTAAAAACCGGAACACTTAGCCTAGATAGTAATGATCCTCAAAATCCAACCGCTCAAGTGACGTTAAGTGGCTATGGTGTTGAAGATAACAGCGGAGAGTATACGGAGAATTATCAACCGCTCACTGGCAGTGGGAATGTGAGTCGTAACCAACTGAGTTATTCTGAGCTTAACAGTAGCAATGCAGTTTCCTATTTAGCGACAACTCAGGCGTTTGCATTACCGAGTGAGGCTGCTCAACCAGAGCATAATTTTGAAGGGACGTTAACTCTTATCGCCCCTGAGAGTGCAGGAGTCGGCCAGTTTACCGAGCATAGAGATACCTTCCGTTACACTGGGAATGGTGATGATCCTAGAAAGCATATTCCGGACTTCTCCTTCTCATTTGTTCAAAGTGGTACCCACTTAATTCCTGTAGAACGCGGTATTAATCTTGGCTCTCATCCATACTGGGAGTACATTTTAGAGCCGGGGAGAGTATGGAAAGAAAACTCGGACAATGGTTCAAGCCGGGCAGCCATTCCGTTTTCTCTTATCCAAAAGAACTCGAATTGTGTCCATAATGGCCTAATGATGTTTACCTTTGATAATCAATCTGTTAGTCAGGTCGCTTATCAGATCGCCTCTGAAACATGTCTGTATTATCAGTTTGATATGTGGGGAAGTGTAGCCGCTACGTATACTCCTCATACTGTCGCAGACAGCTTAGCGCTCAAACAAGCTCATCAGGCGTATGAGCGCTCGAAAATTGAAACGCGAGCCTTGAGTGAACTTGTTAGTGACTATCCATCTATTGGCTTGAACCTTGCCAATATTGGTAGTGGTGTGACGCCGGAGCATATGACCGCTTATGGGGTGTTTTTCAACGGTGTTCACTACCGTGCTGAATGCAGTACACGACAAGGTGTGCACCCGTACTGTGATCGCTTGAGAATGCCCTCTTATTCAACGGCTAAAACCGCATTTGCGGGTACGGTTTCGATGAGGCTAGAGGCTATGTATCCAGGCTACATGAATACTGACCTGACTTCACTCGTACCAGAAACTGCCAATGATCCAGAAGGGGATTGGCAAGATGTAACACCGAACCATGCGTTGGATATGGCGACGGGTAACTATAGATTGTCCTCAAGTTCTATGAGTGATGAAGGCTCGACGGCTAATGATACTGGCTTCTTTCTGGTCCTAGGCCACCAAGACAAACTCGATTACTCAATAAGTCGTTATCCTCGTAAGTCGGTGCCGGGTTCATTGTTTATCTATCACACGACCGATACCTATATTGCAACCGTTGCAGCTCAGAATTTTACCAAGAGTCAGTTAGGTAGCAGCTTTGATGTATTCAATGACGTGCTGGTGGCGGATATTTGGTCGCCACTGGGTATTGATGAAGGTTCGAAAGACACCCGTCGCACCTATGACAGTGAAGGTATGCCATTTGGTGGATTTGGTTTGACCTTCCTGAGCGATGATATTGTGAAGTTGTCTAAGTTCACTTCTATTGATAGGGGCGCCGTTAATGGTCAACAACTACTGGATCCAGCAGAACTAGCGATCGCGTTATTTGAAGACCCAACGTCACCTCCGCTGCCGACGACAATCACTAATAAATATTATGCCAATAGTATGTGGGGTAAATCTGTGATGGTTGATTCAGGATGTGAGGTGATGATTCCGTTTATGTCGGGCTATGGTGGCATACAGTTTGTGATGTTGCCGAATGGTGTGATCTATTATTATGTGAGTGATAATGATGAGTTTAATTGGGATACAACTGCTATTGAGTTAGGCAAATTGGCACCGTATTGCAATTGAGGTCTAAAGCTAGGAATTGAATAAATAAAAACGCCACTTCGCTTACCGAAGTGGCGTTTGGTCTTCATTGAAGATTAAGCCAGTTCACCTGTCGCTTCGAAGCTTTGTAGCTTGTCAGTGTAAGGTTGTAGATCGCCAATGTTGTTATTAATCCACTCAGCATTGTAGTAAGTGTCTAGGTAACGCTCGCCACTGTCACATAGTAGGGTGACAATAGAGCCTTTCTCGCCGCGCTTTTTCATTTCGCCAGCCAATTGCAACACACCGTATAAGTTAGTACCTGTCGATGCCCCGACTTTACGACCTAACATTTTCTCCAACCAGTGGATGGTAGCAATACTTGCCGCATCAGGAATGGTGCGCATTTCATCGACCACACCTGGGATAAAGCTAGGCTCCACACGAGGACGGCCAATGCCTTCAATTTTGCTACCACAGTCACCGGTAATATCAGCATTACCTGTTTTGAAGAAGTCATGGAACACGGAATTCTCTGGGTCGACAACACACAATTTAGTGTCGTGCATTTGATAACGTATAAAGCGTCCGATTGTTGCAGATGTACCGCCAGTTCCTGGGCTCATTACTACCCATGTAGGAATCGGATGATCTTCTAGCTCCATTTGATTAAAAATCGAGTTGGCAATGTTGTTGTTACCGCGCCAGTCTGTAGCACGCTCTGCGTAGGTAAATTGGTCCATATAGTGACCGTTAAGTTCTTTCGCTAAGCGGTGAGACTCTGCATAGATTTGGTCAGGACGATCAACTAGGTGAGCTTTACCGCCGTAGAATTCGATTTGCTCGATCTTCTTACGAGCTGTGCTCTTTGGCATAACCGCGATAAATGGCAAACCAAGTAGGCGCGCGAAGTAAGCTTCAGAAACCGCAGTGCTACCTGATGATGATTCAATAACTGTCGTCTTTGGACCGATCCAACCGTTACAAAGCGCATAAAGGAAAAGAGAACGCGCTAAGCGGTGTTTTAACGAACCAGTAGGGTGTGTACTTTCATCTTTTAGATAAACATCGATACCCTCGATGCTTGGAAGATCGAGTTTGATGAGGTGCGTATCGGCTGAGCGTTGGAAGTCTGCCTCAATTTTACGAACGGCGCTGTTAATCCATTTAATATCGGTACACATAAGTTTTGTTTCCTACTTTGTTATCGGTATGGTGATAATTTACCTACGTATCAAGAGAAAAACTTTGCTATATTGACTTTGAATTCCCCTATAGGTAGAAAACTTTTCTATTTGGAGCTGTTTGTGGATATAGATAATACTGATAAGAAGTTGTTAGCGCTGTTGCAACAAGACGGCACCTTGTCGTTGAACGATCTGGCAGAGGCCGTCAACCTGACCACGACCCCATGCTGGAAGCGCCTAAAAAAGCTTGAAGACAACGGCATTATTGAAAAGCGCGTCGCTTTGCTAGACCCAGAAAAGCTTGGCTTGTCATTCACCGCTTTCGTGCAAGTCAAAACGACTGATCACTCACATGAGTGGTATAAAGAATTTGTCGAAACCGCATCACTTTTTCCTGAAGTGATGGAGTTTTATCGCATGGCGGGTGAGTATGACTACATGATGAAAGTACTGGTTAAAGACATGAAATGTTTTGATGAGTTCTACAAAAAGTTGGTCAATAGTATTGATGGTTTATCTAATGTGACCTCGACATTTGCCATGGAACCGTTGAAGTACACCACGGCGTTACCGATACGTTGATTCAGTAAAAGCTCTCAACTTATTGCCATCAAGCTTGCTTCGTCTGAGTAATCACTCTATAAAAATAGACTAGATTCATATCAAAATTGGCAGGCAAAGGAGTGTCATATGCTGCATCAGTTAATGGTGTCGGTAAAAAAACCGTTTATCAAAATGGTACCAGTGCCTAAGCCAGAGTGCTTGTCGGGCTCTGGTCAAGTGCTTAACGTTCCATCACTATGTCATCAGTATTCAGTGAAAAGGCCGTTAGTGGTAACGGATGGAGTGTTGAGAAAACTGGGGCTGCTCGATGATATGCTGGCCGCATTAGACGCCGCCGCTATTGAATACAGTTTGTTTGATGAAGTCCTTCCTGACCCCGACTTTGCCACGGTTCGCAAAGGCGTTGAGCGTTATAAACAGCAGAGTTGCGATGGCATTATTGCGTTCGGAGGTGGGTCACCAATGGACTGCGCTAAGGCGATTGCTGGCAGTGCGAAATCTAACAAAGATGTCTCTAAGCTGACGGGATTGCTTAAAGTACACCGTCCACTGATGCCCATTATTGCGATTCCAACAACAGCAGGCACAGGCTCTGAAGGGACGGTAGCGGCGGTAGTCAGCGATGTAGAGTCCAAAATGAAGCGCTCTATTACCGATCCGTTCTTAGTCCCGAAAGTGGCGGTGTTAGACCCTGATATTATGTTGGGCTTACCCCCACAAATTACCGCAGAAACGGGGGCGGATGCCTTAACTCATGCCGTTGAATCCTATCTGAGCCAATATTCAAATACCTTTACTGAAACGTGCTCAATCAACGCAATTCAAGCAATTTTCGACTATCTTCCAGCTGCTTATCTGCAAGGTAGTGACAAAGACGCGCGAGAAAAAATGGCTATAGCGAGTTATGAGGCTGGCTTGGCGTTTACCCGAACTTATATTGGTTATGTTCATGCAATTGCCCATCAACTAGGGGCTTTTTACCATGTTCCTCATGGTAGGGCGAATGCGGTGGTATTGCCCCATGTACTTCGCTTTATTGAACAAAGAGATAACGCAAGACTGACAAAGCTGTCGTTGGCCTTGGGATATAAAGACAGTCATCACTTTATTGAAAATGTCGATTCGTTGCTCCGTACTCTGAATATTCCAACGGTGATACCGGAGCTTAAGAAGTCCGACATTCCTCGCTTGGCAAAACAAGCGATTAAGGAAGCGTTTGGTGAGTATCCGGTACCTGAAGAGATGACGGTAGCGGAGTGCCAACAACTATTAGACACATTACTTGATACAGGAGCGCATTAATGAGTGCAGTTGAACTCAATGAACAACAGATGATAGAGCGGCTTCAAGAACAGAAAGTCGCATTTAAAGAGTCTCCTTGTATTAGTCGCGAACTCAGACGCGTCAACCTGCTCAAACTGGAAAAAATCCTGCGAGAGAATCAATCTGAGATCTGTGAAGCCATCGCTAAGGACTTTGGGCATCGTTCTTCAACAGAAACAGCGCTGCTAGAAATTTTTTCTTCCATTGATGGCATTATTGATGCCAGAAAGCAGCTAAAAAAATGGATGCGTCCAAAACAACGTCATACTTCAGTTTGGTTCTGGCCTGCGAAAAATAAAGTCGTGCCTCAACCGTTAGGTGTCGTTGGGATTATCGTACCTTGGAACTATCCCCTTTATTTGGCAGTGGGGCCTATGACCGCCGCGTTAGCTGCGGGTAACCGTGTCATGGTAAAAATGTCGGAGAACTCAACTCATCTCTGCCAAGCTTTAGCGCAAGCATTTTCCAGTGCATTTACCGAAGATGAAGTGTGTTTTATCTCCGAAACTGGCTCGACGGGTAAAGCGTTCTCAAAACTGCCATTTGACCATCTTATCTTTACTGGTTCAGGTGCGACGGGCCGCAAGGTTATGGCGGCGGCGGCAGAAAATCTAACACCGGTGACCTTAGAATTGGGCGGAAAATCGCCAACCATCATCGCACCAGATTACGATGTGAAGAAAGCACTAAAGCGTATCCTTGGCGGCAAAGTGTATAACTCTGGGCAGACATGTGTGGCACCAGATTATTTGTTAGTACCGGAAGACAAGCTCAAGCAGGTGATTAAAGCGGCGAAATCAGTGATGAAGAGTCGTTATAAAACCATTGACCACCCAGACTACACTGCAGTGATAGATGAGGTGTCGTTTACTCGTCTTAACGAGACGCTTCAATCGGCGAAGGAAGGGCAGGGCGAGGTGATTAACCTTATCCCAGCAAGTGAGCCAGACGCTCAGACTCGACGTTTTCCTTTACATTTAGTGGTAAGCCCCGCTTGCGATGAGCCTGTCATGACCAGAGAGATTTTTGGTCCTATCTTGCCAGTGCTGACTTACAAATCCATGGACGATGTTTACCATTTCATTAATGAACGTGACCGACCACTGGCGCTGTATCTATTCTCTGATGATAAAGAACTGCAACAAGCGGTGTTGGAAAACACCATGTCCGGCGCGCTAACTATCAATGATGTGATGCTTCATGTGGCACAGCATGATTTGCCGTTCGGTGGTGTAGGACCAAGTGGTATGGGGCATTATCATGGGCGCGAAGGGTTTGAGACTTTTTCTAAACTGCGTCCAATCATGCACCAAGGCAAGATGTCAGCGATTGGCTTTTTACATTCACCTTACTCAGGATTCGCTCGTCGTGTGGTGAATTATCTAATCAATCGAAAGTGGGGCAAATACCCTCACTAACCTGAGAATCAGAGTAAGGACGAAAGGCGGGGACGATTCCCCGCCTTTTTATTAGTATCGTGACGTTTCGTCGGTAAAGCGCATAACCCCTTCTTGAACTGAAGAAGCAATGAGCTCACCTTTTTGGTTGAAAATTTCGCCACGAACCAATCCTCGAGAGTTACTAGCGTTCGGGCTATCTATTACGTACAACAACCACTCATCCATTTTTACAGGACGATGGAACCAGATGGAATGGTCGATGGTGGCAACCTGAAATTTAGGGGTTAACAAGGTAACACCATGGGGATGCAGTGCGGTAGTTAAGAAACCCCAATCAGATGCGTATCCAAGTAGGTACTGGTGGATAAGCTGATTGTCTGGCATCTCACCGTTCGCACGAATCCAAAGGTATTGTTTGGGTTCTGCCTTCTCTGGCTTCAATGGATTGATGACGGTCACCGGACGCATTTCAATTGGTTTTTCACCGCAAAAAGCTTTGCGAAGCTTTTCTGGGAGAAAGTCAGCGATTCGTGCTGCCAATTCAGATTCTGAAGCGTAGTTTTCTGGTCCCGGTATTTCTGGCATAGCGCTTTGATGCTCAAAGCCCGGAGCCTCACCATGGTAACTTGCCGTTAAGTAGAAAATGGGGCGACCATTTTGGATGGCTTTGACGCGGCGAGTACTAAAACTCTTGCCATCTCTCAGGTTTTCTACATCGTAAATGATGGGCTTTTCTGGGTCGCCGGGGTAGAGAAAGTAACTGTGGAAGGAGTGAACTGTTCTATCTTCAGCTACGGTATAACGCGCTGCAGACAACGCTTGTCCAATCACTTGGCCGCCATAAACTTGCGGTAAACCAAGGTTCTCACTTTGCCCTCGGAACAAGTCAACTTCGAGCTGTTCTAGCTGTAATAGTTCTAATAAATCGCTTAGTGGTTTACTCATAGCACCCATCTTTTATTCATAACTTTATTAGCCAAGTGTGGGTTTTGCTGTCAATTTCGTCAAGCAGAGAAAAATGTAGGAATTGGGTGAATTTATTGAAAAAAAGCGTGTTTTTGTTAAGCGAGATACCATATATCTGATATGTTTATTGCATATTGTTCCTGTTTTTTGCACAGGTTGTAATCAAAAACTCAAGAGAGGCATCATGAAAAAGACACTCATCGGCACGCTGGTTATTGCTTTAGGTCTAGGCTTGGTAGGGTGTCAATCTGCACCTCAATCAGACGCGGCATCTCAAGTTGAACAACAGAAGAAGATGGAAGACAGTATGTCATCAGTGAAAGGCACAATTGCTTACAGAGAGCGTATTGCATTACCGCCTAATGCCGTAGTGACAGTGAAACTTCAAGATGTATCGCTACAAGACGTTGCTGCCCCAGTGATCAGTGAGCAAACCTTTACAACCGATGGTGCACAAGTGCCGTTTGATTTTGAGTTAAGCTACGACATGGCAGATATTAAAGCTAAGCATACTTATAGTGTGAGCGCTCGCATTGAAGTAGATGGCAAGCTGCGTTTTATCAGTGACACCTCATACCCTGTTATCACAGACGCGAACCAAACAGCAAACGTAAATATGATGTTAGTTGGCGTGCGCTAATACCTATCACTGGATGGCAGTTATGGCTGCCATCCAAATTCTTTCAAACGAACCTTACCTTTGATTGAAAATGCCACACCTTCCTCCATTAATCGCGCTCTCTGCCTCAAAAAATCATCTCCTTTCAGCGATATCTCCCCTTTGCCATTAATCACTCGATGCCAAGGTAATGCACTGCCTTCAGGTAAGTTGCCTAAGGCTTTACCAACATGGCGCGCATAACCCGGATAGCCCGCCATTTTGGCAATTTGGCCGTAAGTCGCGACTTTTCCAAGTGGAATTTGGTGAATTACTGCAAAGATTTGCGCCTTAAATTGATCCATACTGAAGATGTCCTAGTTCATTTTGCCAAGGATAGGTAATAAGGAGGAGCTATGGTATTTTCCGTTTTTCAATTCATAATCACAAGTCTACTTGTTGTAGTTTGTGCTAGAACTATCAGCGTTACCGAAGGGGATATCCCTGTGCTAGCGATGATGATCCCTGCGCTGTGGATCTTGCCTCAGGGTGGCATAGCAGGACTGATGCTGCTTGCATCAATGGTGGTATATGGCCTCACTTTGCCCCTTCAGTCCATTGCGATGTCGGTGGCGGTTTGGATACTAATCCCAGTGTTTTCTGTCGCGTTTTCCAAACGAAGTAATATATGGGTCGTCAGCATCATAGGGCTCATAGTCTTGACCCTGAATGTGGGTATTATGCTCACCCAATCCGCGGGTAAATTAGGTGGCACCCCTATGGTAACACTCGTTCAAGCTTTCTCAGTTTTCGTTGCTTGGTATGCGGCGCGAAACTGGAAAGGTTCAACTGAGCATAGCTGGTGGTCATTAGCATTGATATTGCCAATTTGGGCGGCCGGTTTGCCATACGCCGCGCTGGTATCTTTGTGTATGACCGGAATTTTAGCTTCGATGGAAAGTCTCGGAAGGCTGAAAACATTTCGTTGGAACAAGCTGTTGTGCTGGACACTGCCCACGGTAGGTTTTGCCGCCTTAGTCGTGGTGCCATCGATAGAGGTGCCTAAACCAGTATTTGTTGTTTGGCTCTGTTTATTGGGCACAGCATGGATGACCGATTACATTCTGAGCATAGACGAAGAACAGCAAGAACCTTAAAGCCCTTTTTGAACAAGTAAAAGCGCAGACATTGACTACAGTGTCTGCGCTTTGACTATTCTGTAAGCACTTAATCTACTTAGGGTACAAATTTGCAGTGATGGCCTTGCATTCATCGTCACGATACCTGATAATCCTCCCACGCCTTGCAACAGTGACCCTTCACCAAGCAACGCAACAAAATCTATGGAGGCCCTGGTCCTCCCGCAACAATAGCTCGTGAACTCGGTCAGGTCCGGAAGGAAGCAGCCGCAGCGAGTGACTTGTGTGCCGGGATGTGGCTGGGGCTTCCACCCATTGAAAACGCCGCTTTTATAAGCGGCGTTTTGCTATCTAAATCTCATCAGATCTTCGCTAATTACCGTCTTTCCTGTGATAACAGGAATCTATCCATACCGTCCACTGAATCACATGAACTATCTCAACTAGCTATCTTACGAGGTTGGCTTACTCATGCCTCAAAGTTTGATAGCCGAGTGCTTAGTGTAATCTTCTATTTCTGCAGATTTACCTATTTTTTCTGATAGCAGACTTTATTCATCACACGCGCAAAGGAGCCTGCATACCAGAGAATAATTAGAAACAGGATTAGGAGAGATCTAGAATGCAGCCGTAATTACGGACAAGATACATAAACAGAAAGTCTTGGTGCTTACATAAGTACCAAGACTTGGTTGATAATGCATACGCAACAAACAGTGTTGATAAATTTCAACTGGATATAGGGGAAATAGGGAAATGCCAACATGGTTTTGTTGGCATTTGTGTTGCGGAACAAAGAGTAAATACTGAATCTTCCGGAGCTACAGTGCTTTTCTATACAGTGCGATTACTTGATCACGAGTCATTGGATGCGGGTTACCGCCTGCACAAGGGTCTGCCAGAGCATCATCTGCCCAGCTCTGAATATCTTCTTCCGTTACGCCTAGTTGAGCAAAGCCTTCAGGGATGCCTACTCGGCGGTTAAGAGCATGAAGTTCATCTATCGCTGCCAGACTTGCTTCTTCAACGGTCATACCAGAGGTGTCTGCGTCAAGCGCCTTGGCAACCTGGGCAAATTTTTCAATGCAGTACGGGCGGTTAAACTCACACACGACAGGCAATAGAATTGCATTGCATACCCCGTGTGGTAAGTCTTTGTGAGCACCGGCAGGGTGAGCCATTGCGTGAACCATACCCAGACCTGCACTGTTAAATGACAAGCCGGCGATAAACTGACCGTATGCCATCATTTCACGTGCTTCGATACTTGTGCCGTCATCAACCGCTTTTGGTAAGTTTTGCGCGATGGTTTTGATTGCTTCCAGAGAAATATAATCGGTTAGTTTGTGTGCCCCAACAGATACAAAAGATTCAACCGCGTGTGTTAATGCATCAATACCGGTTGCTGCCGTTGTACCGCTTGGAACACCAAGCATAACACTAGGATCGTTCACTGAAATTTCCGGAATGATCTTGTCCGAGATAATTACGTGTTTAACGTGTGTCTCTGTATCAGTGATCACTGCGTTACTCGTCACTTCTGCCGCTGTACCTGCAGTGGTATTGATTGCGTACAGAGGAACGCCAAGCGTTATTACTTTCTCAATACCGTTATACGCTGCAATCGGACCATCATTAGCAGAAAGGATTTTGATGGCTTTCGCGGTATCAATTGAGCTGCCACCACCGAAACCAATAATAAACTGCGCCTCAGACTCAGAATACATCTTGTATGCGCTGTTCACGGTATTGGTGTCCGGGTTTGGACGCACATCTTTGAAAAGCATCAGGTTAAGCGAACTGCTGAGAAGTTTGTCAGCAAAGCCGAGCTCTACCAGAGCCGGGTCGCAGATCAGAAGACCTTTTTCACTGCCATGCTCTTCAGTCAGACGTTCAACTAATGCTTCAATTGAGCCAACACCGGAGTAGTTGATCTTCGGAAAAGCTAGTTTGAACACACTCATAATATATACCTCTATAGATTGAATTCTCGTTTCAAAATATCCATATTTTTTCTCGTCACACCTTCAGGCTCATAACCAGCAGCTATACACATCAGGTATAATTTTGCGCCTTTGTTGGCGACATCTACGTAATCAAATGCTTGCAGCGCATCGGCACCGGAAGCGGTTGCACCGTGTTTTTCCCAGATCGCAACGTCATGCTTAAGCAATGCTGCTGTTGTACCATCCGCTAACTCTTCTGAAGAAGGCAGACAGTACGGGATCATGCCGATACCGCGTGGGACGAATGCACGGACTTCCGGCAGCATCTTCCAGCAGGTATGGGTGAACAGCTCGCTGCTCTTTGAAATGTCTGAGTGATGAGAAAGCGCAATCAGTTCAAGTGGGTGAGTGTGAACTACGGATTTGTGGTCAGAGCCTGCTTTGCTTTTTTCTACAAGAATCTTAATATGGCTGATAAATTCAGAGGTTGGGGCGAAATCTTCACTCGCTTTTCCGCCCCAGATGATTTGGTAACCGTTTGCCGCTGCGTTGACTTTAAGTACACAACCCGCATAGTCAGGCTCCCGCAGTTCACGGATTCGTTGGCCAGTACCTTTTACGTAATAAATGCGGTTAGCACTTTCTATTGGCAGTTGCAGTGGCAGTGTTTTTTCTTGCACGTCAACTTGCGGGATTTCATCGAATAGATCTGTGATGTCCACAGAGATGTTACCGCCGTTGCGCTCTGCCCATTCACGTTGCCAAAGGTACTGAGAAACTTCACTGACTTTCTCTATTTCACATATCACTGCATCGTTTAATTGAATCATAGTATTAGCCTTTTATATCTAGTTAACTTAGCCAAACAAGTCAGAGGTAGAATCTGACTTGTTTGATTGTTGAGCGGTTTGAATTAACGTGTTTCCAGAATGGTTGCTTCGTAATCCTTCACATCGTTGATCCAATCAAAGCCAACCGGGACTTCGTTTTGCAAACAGTGGTAATTCCATACAGCTGCCCATGGTAGAGAATGAGCCTCTTCAATCAGTCCAAGGCGTGTGGTGTAATCGAAGGATGCTTCTGCCGCTTTTAGTTGCTCTACTGGTTCAAGCAGGGCTTTAAGTAGTGCTTTTTGTGCGTTGCGGGTACCGATAACCCAAGCCGCCACGCGGTTGATTGATGCATCAAAAAAGTCCAAGCCAATTGCTACGCGATCCAGCAGGTTGTTGCGTACGATTTCACGCATGATTGCCTGCGTTTCGTCATCGAACGACACCACGTGGTCAGAGTCCCAGCGAACCGGACGGGTTACATGTAGCTGCAGGTCATTGACGTACAGTGAACATGCACTGATTTTGTCGCTGATCACTTCAGTTGGGTGGAAATGGCCTGCATCAAGGCATAGTGCCGTGCCGCGGGTTGCAGCGTACGCTAGATAGAACTCGTTGCTGCCAACGGTGAATGCTTCTGCGCCTATACCGAACAGTTTGCTCTCTACAGCATCTTTGTGGAACTCAGGAGAAATCTTCTCAGCTAGAGCTTTGTCCAGAGAGTCTGCAAGACGTGTGCGTGGAGAAAGGCGGTCAACAGGTTGATCTTTCATGCCGTCCGGGATCCAGATGTTCATAAATGATGCTGTGCCAAGTTCACGGCCAAAGTACTCAGAAATCTTACGGCTCGCTTTTACGTGTTCAATCCAAAACTGACGGATATCTTCGTCCGGGTGAGACAGCGTCAGACCGTCGTCTGCTTTAGGGTGAGAGAACAGAGTCGGGTTGAAGTCCAGACCAAGCCCTTGTTTTTTCGCCCACTCAACCCATCGAGAAAAGTGCTCAGGTTTGATTTGATCACGTTCAACATATTCATCGGCATCGATGTAAATCGCGTGCAGGTTAACGCGCTTCTTACCCGGAATAAGAGAGAAAGCTTTTTCCATGTCCGCACGCAGTTGATCTGGTGTTTTTGCCGCGCCCGGGTGGTTACCCGTTGCTTGGATACCACCACTCAGGGCTGTTTCTGGCGATTCAAAACCACGTACATCGTCGCCTTGCCAGCAGTGCATAGAGATCGCTGTCTGGCTCAGTAGCTCCATTGCTTTATCTGTGTCCACACCGTATTTTTCAAAAACCGCTTTTGCTTGTTTGTAAGCTGAAATGATCTGCTCTTTGCTCATGGTTATGTACCTTATTTAGTTATTTGTTGGAATTGGGATTTGATTTGTTCCAATCCCTCAATAGGGTTTGCAGTGAAGCTCTTAACATCGGAAGAGGCATCGATAATCTGGCGGCCTTCTTCCAGCGAAGTAATAATGTTGGACGCGATAAACTGGTTAATCACGTTGCCCAGTGCCGAGGCTTCTGTCGGTTCGGTCGATACCCTGATCTGACAAACATCGGCACAAAGTTGGTTCAGGAACTTATCTTGCGTGCCGCCGCCGACAATACGTAATTCAGTTATGGATTTGCCGGTGACTTCCGCAAGCTCGGTCAGTACCCTGTCGTACGCTAGGACTAAGCTGTCGTAGATACAGCGAATGACTTCGGAAAGAGTTTCCGGCGCTTCCATGTCACGCTTGTTGAACCAGTTTTTAATCGCATGTGTCATCGACGCAGGATTTAAGAAATCATTGTCATTAGGGTTGACGATATACTTAAACGGCTGTGCCTGGCGTGCCAGACTAGCGATATCCGGGAACGTCAGTGATGGGTTTTCTGCTTTAATGCGCTGAATCAGCCACAAGCCCATGATATTTTTCAGTACGCGATAGCGACCATCCACATTACCTTCGTTGGTCAGGTTGTATTGGTAAGCAAGTTCGTCGGTGTAAGGTTCAAAGCTTTCAATCCCCACTAGAGACCAGGTGCCGGAACTCAGGTAAGCCATAGTCTCATGAGTGATTGGTGTTGCTGCTACTGCTGATGCGGTATCATGACTTGCCACAGAGGATACCGGGATTCGTACATCGCCTAAGTGGTACTCACCAATAATGCGGTTTGGCATTTTAGGTGGCAGGAACCAGTTTATTTTTGCACCACATGCGTTAATAAGCTCCTTGCTCCACACTTTCTCTTTGCAGTCCAGAAGCTGACTGGTGGAGGCATTGGTGTACTCACAGTGCTTAACGCCGGATAGCTTGTAGTTAAGGTAATCCGGAATAAACAGCAAGGTATCAATCTCGCCATACCATTCAGGCTGTTGATCGTGGATCGCTTTTAACTGGTTAATGGTGTTAAAAGACAGGAACTGAATGCCCGTTGTAGTGTAGATATCTTGCAGGGTCAGCTGATTATCCGCTAACAGCTTATCTAGGACACCTTCTGTACGTGCATCACGGTAGCTGACAAACTCACCTAAGTGTTTACCAAACTTGTTTAGCAGCACAAAATCGACCCCCCAGGTGTCTATGCCCAGTGAAGTAATCTCAATACCTGTCGCTACTACTTTATTGATGCCTACTTTGATCTCTTCTAGAATTGAGTAGAGATCCCAGCACGACTCATTACCATGCATCACTTGCTGGTTTTGAAAACGGTGAAACTCTTCGAGTTCGATTTTTCCGTTGTTTAGATAACCGACCATGACACGTCCGCTTGACGCCCCAAGGTCTATTGCAATCACAGCCTTCATCATGAATACCACCTCTTGTTCTTTAGAGCTATTACACCGTTTTTTGCGACCGAATAACTTCAAAAATCCCCCCGTAAAAACGCAATTGGTGCGTTTTTTTCAAGAAGCTCATGCGGCGTTTCAAAGTTTTGATAAACAACGTGATACTGCATAGATAAAGTTCTGCCAGAGCTTCTCTAAATGTTTGGTTTTATGTTCTTTTGAAGAAGGAAGCAGTTGAACGGTAAAAGGGGAAGCGCAGATGGATAAAATTCGTCACTGTCAAATAATAAGCCTCGCAATATAGCGAGGCTTAGTGACTGGTTATTTACTGCGATTGGTCTTAACGTTAAGTCAGATAGAAGACGGAATCTAGGGTTACAGACAACGGAGAGTTATCCGGATTGGTTGCCATAATGTCTTGCATATAAGCCCACCATTTCTGACAAGTCTCAGTATTGGCAACACGACCCCAACGCTCCTCACTCTCGATTTCGACATAACCAAATAGCTGATTAGTCTCCTCATTGAGAAAGATGGAGTAGTTGTGACCGCCGTGACTTTTCAGAACGTCCACCAACTCTGGCCAGATTTCATCATGTCGTTTTTTGTATTCTGCCTTACAGCTTTCATTGAGCTGCATAACAAAGGCTTTTCTGATTAAGTCATTCATTTATATACTCTCTTAAGCTTTGTCACGCAGAGTGATCCAGGTGGTCGCCGAGATGAAGTAAATTACAGTCGGATAAATCGCGAACGCTTTAAAGGACTCGAATGCCACTTGGTAGTCAGCACCTGCGCCCCAGACTTTCAATGCAGAAACTACCAACGCAGCCAGAGAGGCCAGAGCAATCGCGCCGGAAGCTTTCTCCAGCAGACTGGCTGGCTTAGCTTCAGTCTGTTGTGCTGCTTCGCGTTTCGCTAGTTCAGCATGGTACTCTTCACGTTGATTCTGCTCTTGTTGGTATTCCGCTTCCTGTTTAGCGTAGTTATGACCGGCACCCATAGATTTCGCTAACGTGATGTAAACGGCCATAGACAGTAGGTAAGTCGGTACAAAAAGGAAGAACAAATGCAGGATGCCCATCTGTTCACACGTTATCGCAAAAACAACACCAATAGCCCAGGTGATAAGTGCCGATTTGTTCAGGTCGTTACCTTGGTACTTAGACCAAAGTGGAGTCAGACCGATTTTCTTGAATACCCAGTGCTCAGACACGATGATTGCGCCAACTGGTGCCAGCAGAAGACCCATGTAGCCCACAAAGTCTAATAAGCGGGTAAATACGAATGGGAAACAAGCAATAATAGCGGTAACAACACCAACGATAGTCGTGATGTATGCACGCGATTTGTTCGGGAAGATACTTTGGATTGCCAGACCTGCACGGTAGATAGTTGGATTAGACGTTGTCCACCCTGCAATGATTACCGCAACGATACCTGTCGCGCCAAGAACCGCGTGAGCGATACCGCCAGCGTCCAAGTTAGACATTGTAGTTTGCATCAGAAGCATAGCTCCCGCACCCATGATACCGGCACAGATCCATGCAATGTAGTGACCGAAGAACATACCAAATGCTGAGAAGTAACCGTATTTTGAGCTTTTAGCAAAACGTAGCAGTGCCATGTCTCCTAAAGAGCCGTGCATTGCTAGGTTACATACCCAAGCGAAAGCAGCAATCTGCCAGAAGGTCATAGATGGTGAACCATCAGGCGTTTGTCCAGTCCAGATGTACTGATCCGCCAGAGACAAGAACTGACCGAAGCCGGTAAAGGTTTCACCGTTCCCAATATTGCTCAGTGCTGGAAGTGCAACCATTCCGCCAGTTACAAACACAACAAGCAGCCATGGTGAACAAACGGTTGCGAACTGAGCGCATTTCTGAAAGCCCAATACTGCAATGGCTACTACAATAGCACCTACAGCGAGTGCCACTGCAACGAACGCAGCACTGGTTGGATACCAGTGTGTCTGCGCCGGAATATCAAATAAGATACGTACCGCAGAGGCCGATACTGTGATCATTGCCCCGCCCAGAGCACAGAAGAGCACGGCGTTGACCACGTTATAGACTTTGTTAAAGCCTGGACCTGCGACTCTGCGCAGGTATTCGTAGACAGTTAATCGGGATTGGGTTGCGATAGGTGCGGTAATGAGTGCCCAGGTCAGCACTGCCATCAGGTTACCAACCACCAGACCCATCAGGATATCAAATGTGCTGGCTCCCCAGGCGACAAAAGCTGCACCGATTACAAACTCAGTACCGGCTACATGTTCACCGGAATAGGAGCCGAGAAAGTGCCGCCAGCCAAGTAGTTTGTGTCTGGGCACCTGCTCTTGTTCATATTCATTGAGGGTTGCTTCTGTTTCTTGCGTTTGTGTAGAGGTAATCGCTTCAGACATGATTGTCTCCTTGCTACTTGTAAGCTCTTGTTTCTTATGTCTATAAATTCAAGTGTGTGAATTTTGTTCTCGTTTGTTTCCCTCTAGAACACCACGTATTATCCATGTGGAGGACAGGGGAATTAGGATTAGCTTACAAAGCTGAGAAATTTAAACCTTGGAAAATTAACATCCAAAACGAGTATTTTGGTGAGTTTTTTAAGGTGGGCAACTTTGCCTTCACACTTTTAAAAATATCAGTAAAAAAGCGAGCAAAAGTGAGATGTTCGACGAGGAAAAACGAGTTTAAACCATCTAAATTTACGCTCATGGAAGCAGAGGTATGCAATGATCTATCTAAAGTCGAGAGAGTTCTTTATGAACTCCAACAGTCCTGTCACTACTGAGCTCAGAGCTCCTCAGGAGCCTTATCCTGAGCACGCGCACTCATTTGAAGAGATTATTATTGTTTCCGAAGGAAGTGGTACACATGTCATGAATGACGTACCAATGAATCTAAGTAAAAACTACGTTTGCTTTGTCAAAAAGAAAGACCGTCATTTATTCGATGCTGTAGATGGCCTCTACTTAAGTAATATTCTGTTTGAAAAAGATAAGCTGCAAGTTTGCTCGGATCTGAAGCGTTTTATGCCAGGTGAATCAGATAGAGAAACGGGCTGGTTTATTAGTGAAAATACCGCACAAAGTGTGCGTCAGCTGATCGAACGCTTGCATGTTGAGTCACATATCGACAGTGAAGAGTCACGCATGATTACTCAGTTCATTTTTCAGCAGATTATTGTTGAGCTGTGGCGGGGTAAAATGAAAGACGCTGATCTGCTTAATAGCAACGATAAGGTCATTTACGCTTTGTCTCATATCCAGCAGTACTATGCTAGCGTTAATGAAATTGATGATGTTGCTGAGGCGGTCAAACTGTCTTCGCGTCAGTTAACAAACAGTATGAAGAAATTAACGGGCATGAATTTTAATCAGTATCTGCACTACATACGCACCAGCAAAGCGTTTTCCGACATTCTGTATACTGATCAATCTATTACAGATATCGCATTCAGGGTTGGTTATCAGGACAGCAATTACTTCTCCACTAAGTTTAAACAAGTATTCGACCAGACACCGAGAGAGGTTCGAATGAGACATTTTGTTAAATAATCTCTGCATAATTCGAATGTAATCGCTTTCGGAACGGGTAAGGTTATATTTAAGCGTAAGCTGATAAGAATAAAATAATGCAAATAGGTTGGGTGGTTCGAAAGCTCGTAACTTGTCTTTGTTCAAAAGATTTCTACAAAACGCTACAGCACTCTTCGAGGATACCTAGTGACAACATAGTAGTTTTACTACGAGGTATTTCCAGGATTCGTTAAAGTTTGCTGACTTCTGATGCAAAATTATGCGGACTTATTACTGCAAATCTCCTTTTAACTTTTTGAAATTTTACTTGGGCTATGTTGAATTTTATTGCAAGCATCGCCATCTAGCGCATGCAAATCATATCTAGATTTATACCTGTAGAACAAAACTTCTCCAAATACGCATTGTTCATAAGCTTAAAATCGCTGATGTTTAAGTGATTTACACCCCACAAATACAATACATTACAAAACCACAAACTGAATCGATTCAGGGGTTACTTTATAGCTGTATTTAGACGCTCATTTTACTATCAAATCCATATTGTTAACCTCTTTGTGGTGCTCTATTTAGAGCTTCTACGCTAATGCGACAATAATGTATGGTTTTGTAAATTGCCATTGTATAACAACTCATTAACGTAGTAGTTTGATTATATAACTGTCAGTTAGAGTGAACTCGATCGCTGGTAGGGAAGCATGCGTTATGTCCAAGGAGAGTGAACCAATTATCTAGAGTATTATGAGGTAGATGATGAGTGCAGAGCTGAGACGTAAAATAGAAGAGTTATTGGTGATCGCAAAGCAGGAAGGTGTTTCTATTTTGGGGTTAGTTGATTCGGCTGATGAAGCACAATGCCAGATTTTTCGGAGCATTGAATTGAACTCTCGTCAGGGTATCAGGGCGTTAGATGACATCGTCATGAGACAAAAGTGCCCTGCTGATGGAAGTGCTTGTGATACCTGTCACCAATCTTGCAGGGAAGACCCTAGTTCAGAAATCCCTCAGGTTAGTTCGACACTTCTCTATTTGGTTAAATAGTCACAGGAAGCGTTTTTAACCCAGCGTTACAAAAAGAACGTATTCGCGCATATTGGGTATTTTGTTTGCCTTTTCATTGATGACATCTTCAATAAAACCACGCCAAATAGTGAGCCTCCTCCAACTTCATTTTTATTTGCCAATGCCTGTTTAAATTAAGGCTAGACTCAAAATTCATCGTGGCTACAACCACATAACTTTATCAGCTGAGCAGATGACACTCTAGACACGGACGTTATGGTACTAGACGCAAGCTGCAAAGTGAGAGGTGAATTATGGCAGAAATTACTCAACTCCTTCCCGCTTTTCCTGGATTCGCAGTGCAATATGACCCAAGTAAGAACCCTTACTTCAGAGTGATTATGGAAGAGAACCTTCGCAAGCTAAAGCAGGTTTCAGCAGGAAAATCATTACTTTCATCGATTCAAGCGGCGACACCTGCTTTTCGTGGTTCTTTTCCTCGAGGTGTGAATGTAATGTGTGTTCCGACACACCTTCACTTTACCCAAAGTGGCTACAACCTTGAGATTGAATACGCACAAGATTACAGCCAAAAGCTGACAGGCATGACACCTTCAAACCTCGCCAAACACGCACCTCAAGGATGTCCATTCTGGATCTCTGGAGGCAGCCACAATTCCGCTTTAGATCAAAAATCTGCCACCAACGCCACGGGTTCCGTATGTCATATGCGTTTTACCAACGTTCAGGTTGTAACCCGAAGAGGTGAGAAGGCAGAGCCTTATGTGGTGCTAGCTCATGAGCTGATTCATTCTTTACATTGTCTTCAAGGTATTAAAATGGATGGTCGGGACGAAGAGTTATGGACGACTGGGCTCGGAAAATATGAAAATAACCCAATGAGTGAAAACGTATTTAGAGCTCAATTTGGCTTAGCGAAAAGACAGCGATATTTCTAAATTTTCTTCACAGTTTTATTGACCTTCCCCTTAGGGGAGGGTCTACACTCAAGAAGATTTTTCGTAGAAGGCTTGTTATGCGCTTTAGTGTTATTAGAAAACGTTGGATGTCGTTACTGACGCTTGTTGCGCTATTAGCATCAACGTTAGCCGTTAGTGCACCAACGATGGCTTTTTCTAATGATATTGTTTTGTCTTCTCAACATGGTGCAATGGTAGATTGTACCGCTAGTGTCGATTCTTCCACAAACTCCCATCATAATGTTTCTAAGCAAACCGCCGTCAGTGAGTGTGGTGGCGAATCAAAGCATAATTGCTGTAGCGCAACGTGTGCGAACGGTGTTGGGGTTATCAGTGCAGACTTAATGCACGGTATTCATCATTATCTCTTCTCCAAAAGAACGCTCGAACTTGCGTTTAGTCCTATTTATCGAGCAAACGGCCTCGATCGACCCCCTAGAGCGTAATCCAATCTAATTTTCTAGCCCTTCTTAGAGCTCTAAGAAGCTTTTTAATCGTGCTTATTATTTAAGCGCGCAGATTGGATACTATCGTGAACAAATCTATTACTTTGGTTGCGCTTACCGTGAGCGCCGCCTTGTGGATGCCGATGTCTGCTTTGGCAGACAATGTCGCCACGATGCAAGTTAATAACCCAAGCGAGGAACAGCTTGGTTCAGTGACGCTGCAACAGCTGATCGAATTGTCGATCGCCAATGATGCAAGTAGAGTTCGATTCTACGCTCAATCAGAATCGTTAAGGCAGTCTGGGATTGCTAGCGCTACGCTGAAAGATCCAGTAATAAAAGTTGGCGTCGGCGGTCTACCAACGGACAGCTTTCAATTCGACCAAGATCCCATGACAAACGTGTCAGTGGGTTTGATGCAACAGTTTGGACGAGGGTCGACGTTAGCCCTGCAAAACCAAAAAACGCAAAAGCAAGCTGATGGTATTGAATTTCAAGTACAGACACGTGAGCTTGAGATAGCAAACAGTATCTCAAAGCTGTGGTATGAGCTGGGATTTCAGCAACAGTCAGAGCGTGTGCTGCTGGAAAGTCAGGGCCTAATGCGAGAAATGGTTCGCTTTATCCAAACTAACTACGCCATTGGTAACAGTGAATCTCAAGATCTGATTCAGGCTCAGTTGCAGGTCAGTAAGCTGGATGAAAAGTTGCAGGCCAACCGTCAAATGCAAAATCGCCTGATTGCTCAGCTCTCCGAATGGTTAGGTGCTCAATGGTTGTCTAATCAGCCGACTCTTAAGGCGACCACGACTTCAGACTGGCTGAGGTTGGAAGGTCGTCTTTTAGAGCACAGTCGTTCGGACTACTACGCCATTCTTAATCAGCACCCAATGGCTCGCATGGCAGATATTGAAATAGCTGCAAGTGAAACCCAAGTAGCCATTGCAGAGGAAGCGTACAAACCGCAGTTTGGCGTTGAAGCGATGTATGCCCATCGACAAGCTAACAATATGCGCGGTGAGCCAGCGCCAGATTTAGTGAGCGCTTATGTCACGATGGATATTCCTCTGTTCACTGGTAATCGTCAGGATAAAAATCATGCCGCTGCCGAGTATCAAGTGGTCGCCTCCAAATCTAATAAGGATGCATTGCTTTCTCAGATGTACGCCAAAGTCAGTGCACTGACAATGGATAGGCAAAACCTCACCGAACGTCTTGAACGTTATCGTCAAAGTCTCCTTTCTCAGGCTAAAGCTCGCACCAAAGCTGTAGAAAGAGGTTATGAAAACAGCACTGCGCAATTTAGTGATGTGATCACCGCCTCTAGAGACGAACTGGCAATAGAGCTAGAGGCGCTGAGGTTGGAAACCGATCTTAGCTTGGTCAATAGCGACCTGTCCTATTTTCTGGGTGGTTTTGATTATCAAGCCTCAACTCCGGTGCTTTCAGTGCCATCAAAACAACAATAATTCTGAGAAGGTAAACAAAGATGAAGACATTGAATGTTGCGCTATTGGCCTTAGCGGTTGGCGCTGGAATTGGTGTGCTAGTCGCTCCTTATGTCGGAGGTCATAACATGGCGGAGGCGTCCGATGAAAATGCCAGTACAACGGGAGCGAAAGAGCCGCTGTACTGGGTAGCACCGATGGACCCAAACTATCAACGCGGTCAACCAGGTAAATCCCCAATGGGAATGGACCTTATTCCTGTGTACGCCGATGACCTTAACGGTGGTAATGACAAACCAGGAACGGTCAACATCAACCCGGCGGTGGAGAACAATTTAGGAGTAAAAACAGAACCGGTAAAGCTAGCGAAGCTATCGCCGCGTATCGAGACAGTCGGCTATATCGCTTTTGATGAAAGTCGTTTGTGGCAAACCAATGTGCGCGTTGCAGGCTGGGTCGAAAAGCTCTATATCAATGCTGTGGGAGAGCGTGTTAACAAAGGAGATGTGTTATTCAAGCTTTATTCACCAGAGCTGGTCAAAGCGCAGGAAGAGTTACTTAATGCCCATCGCACAGGACGCAGTAGTTTGGTTAAAGGCGCCACGGAGCGTTTAATTTCCCTGGGTGTAGACCAAGCTCAAATTAACCAGATAGTCAAGCAAGGCAAAGCGTCCCAGACCATTGATATCAAGGCACTGGGCAATGGTGTGGTGGCTACATTGAATATCCGAGAAGGTGGCTATTTGTCCCCAGCTCAATCGGTTATCAGCGCGGGGCCAATTGATGAAGTTTGGGTCGATGCTGAAGTGTTCGAACGCCAAGCCGAATGGATCAAAGCGGGTAGCCAAGCAACGATGACATTAGACGCGCTATCAGGCAGGGAATGGCAAGGAGAAATTGACTATGTTTATCCGATTCTCGACCCTGCAACGAGAACACTAAGAGTAAGACTCAAGTTTGCTAACCCAGATCATCAATTGAAGCCAAATATGTTTGCCAACATTGCGCTGCAACCCAAGACGGAGCATGCGGTGCTCACTATACCTCGTTCAAGCGTGATTCGCTCTGGAGGGATGACTCGCGTGGTGTTATCCGAAGGAGGCGGTAAATACCGCTCGGCACGTATCGACATTGGACGAGAGGCCCGTGACCGAGTTGAGGTGTTAGCAGGATTGACCACAAGTGACAAGGTGGTGACCTCTGCGCAGTTTATGTTGGATTCGGAGTCAAGCCAAAGTGCGGATTTGTCACGAATCAACGGTGTAGAACTGCCAGCGGAGACTGTGTGGGCGCAAGGTGAAATCACGAGTGTGATGGCAGGGCACAATATGTTGACCATTAATCACCAACCCGTACCAGAGTGGGATTGGCCGGGGATGACGATGGATTTCACGGTGGACAAGGGTGTCAACCTTAACACCTTGCAATCGGGTCAACAGGTTGAGTTTGAAATGGCAAAGACCGACTCAGGACAATACGCCATTATCGATCTCAAAGTGAGTGACAAACGGGTTGTCGAGCAAGTTTGGGTTCAAGGGGATATCACCATGTTGATGGCTGATTTTGGCATGATAACCCTCAGTCACAACGCCGTTGCTGAATGGGGCTGGGAAGCCGGAGAAATGAACTTCACTTCTCAAGGAGATGTGGATTTAACTGGCTTCTCTGAAGGCGAAACGGTGCGCTTCTTAGTGACGAAGCAGGGTTCGGACTATGTGCTTATTGATCTGCAGCGTGGAGGAGGTCAGCCATGATTGGAGCCATTATTCGTTGGTCTATCAATAATCGTTTTCTCGTCTTGGTCGCAACCTGCTTTTTGACGTTAGCAGGTTTGTACAGTGTGAAGAATACACCTGTTGACGCTATTCCTGATCTGTCAGATGTTCAGGTGATTATCAAAACCAGTTATCCGGGACAGGCTCCTCAGGTTGTTGAGGATCAGGTTACTTATCCTCTGACGACCGCCATGTTAGCGGTGCCGGGCGCAGAAACGGTGCGGGGATACTCCTTCTTCGGTGATTCGTATGTGTACATTATCTTCAACGATGATACCGACATGTACTGGGCACGTTCGCGGGTTTTAGAGTACTTAAGCCAAGTTACGCCTAACTTACCAGCACAGGCAAAGCCGACTTTGGGTCCCGATGCGACAGGGGTGGGCTGGATTTACAGCTACGTACTACAAGACAAGACAGGCCAGCATGACCTAGCAGAACTTCGCAGTATACAAGACTGGTTTTTAAAGTATGAGTTACAGACAGTTGCTGGCGTTTCGGAAGTCGCGACGGTAGGCGGTATGGTCAAGCAGTATCAGGTCCAAATTGATCCTGCTAAGTTACGTGCTTATGACCTGACCTTGCAGCAGGTCAACATGGCTATCAAAAATGGTAACCAAGAGACTGGTGCATCAGTGATAGAGGTCGGTGAGGCTGAACATATGGTTCGCACTACGGGTTACTTGAGTAGCATTGAGGATATCAAAGCGCTTCCTCTTAAGGTGACGAGCAAAGGTACTCCTCTATTGCTGGGGGATATCGCGGACATCAATCTTGGGCCTCAAATGCGTCGTGGTATTTCCGAGTTTAATGGTGAAGGTGAAGCGGTTGGTGGCGTTATCGTTATGCGTTTTGGGGAGAACGCCAGTCAGGTTATTCATGATGTCAAAGCAAAGTTGGAAGAGCTGCAAGGCGGTCTGCCTGATGGCGTTGAGATTGTTGCGACTTATGACCGTTCAACGCTCATCGATGCGGCGGTTGAAAATCTATGGAAGAAGTTGGCAGAAGAGTTCGTGGTAGTAGCCATAGTCTGTGCACTGTTCTTATTCCACATTCGTTCTTCACTTGTGATTGCTATTAGTTTGCCCATTGGCATTTTGTCCGCATTTATCGTCATGCACTGGCAAGGGATTAACGCCAATATTATGTCGTTGGGTGGGATCGCTATTGCCATTGGGGCTATGGTCGATGGTGCGATAGTGATGATCGAAAATGTTCACAAACATATCGAGAAAACGCCCCTCACCGATAAAAACCGCTGGCAAGTTATCGGACGCGCAGCAGAAGAAGTCGGTGCTCCGCTGTTTTTCTCTTTGCTTATTATCACATTGAGCTTTGTTCCTGTGTTCGCGCTTGAAGGGCAGGAAGGCAAAATGTTCTCACCACTCGCTTATACCAAAACATACGCCATGGCAGCAGCTGCGGGTTTAGCCATTACTTTGGTGCCTGTGCTGATGGGGTACTTTATTCGTGGGAAAGTGCTGCCCGAACATAAAAATCCCGTCAACAAAGCGTTGATTGTCTTGTATCGACCCATGCTTAACCTAAGTCTTCGTTACCCTAAATCGATGATTGTACTGGCTATCGTCTTGATGGGGTCGGCTTTCTATCCGACCAGTAAGTTAGGTAGTGAGTTTATTCCGCCTTTGGATGAAGGGGATTTGATGTACATGCCAACGACTTATCCTGGTATCTCGATTGGTAAAGCACGTGAACTGCTTCAACAAACCAACAAGTTGATCAAGACCGTTCCTGAAGTCGAGACTGCGTGGGGCAAGATTGGTCGTGCAGAAACTGCCACTGACCCAGCCCCTTTAACCATGATTGAGACCACCATCCAATTGAAGCCTCGCTCAGAGTGGCGAGATGGCGTTACCACAGAATCACTACGTAAGGAGTTTGATGATTTGGTTCAGTTCCCAGGGCTAACAAACGCGTGGGTAATGCCAATTAAGACTCGCATCGACATGTTGGCCACTGGGATAAAGACGCCAATAGGTATCAAGATCGCTGGACCTGATCTCAAAGTCATCGAGGAGATAGGTGCCAATATCGAACCTATCCTCAATACGATTCAAGGCACGGTGTCGGTATATGCCGAAAGGGTAGCGGGTGGACGATATGTCACGATTGATATCAAACGACTCGCCGCCGCGCGTTATGGTCTGAACGTCAGTGATGTTCAGCAAGTTGTGTCAACGGCAGTGGGTGGTATGAATGTGGGCGAGACAGTGGAAGGGTTGGAGCGATACCCAATAAACGTTCGCTATCCACAAGATTATCGTGATTCGGTGGTGAAGCTACAGAACCTGCCTCTTGTCACTCCAAATGGTGCTCGAATCGCGTTAGCAGATGTGGCGGAAATTCGCTACGAAGATGGCCCGCCAATGATTAAGACTGAGAACGCCCGCCCGAACGGCTGGGTTTTTGTTGATATTGCTGAGCGCGATCTTGGGTCATATGTCACCGAAGCTCAAAACGTTGTGGCGGAGCAATTGTCCCTACCCGCGGGGTACTCGCTAACGTGGTCTGGTCAATATGAGTATATGGAGCGCGCCAAAGAGCGTTTGAGCGTTGTTGTGCCTGTCACTCTCTCCATCATTATGTTGCTGCTTTACCTGAGTTTTAGAAGGGTCGGTGAAGTGCTGGTCATTATGGGGACACTGCCGCTCGCCATGGTAGGTGGGTTGTGGCTTATGCATTACCTTGGGTACAACTTCTCGATTGCTGTAGGAGTGGGCTTTATCGCGCTTGCTGGGGTAGCGGTCGAGATTGGAGTCATTATGCTGGTTTACCTAAATCAAGCATGGCATGCACGCAAACTAGCGGCACAAGAAAATCAAGCACCACTAACGCGCGATATGTTAACCGAGGCAATCCGAGAAGGCGCAGGGCTGCGTGTGCGACCCGTCATGATGACGGTGTTAACAGTCATCATCGGTCTTATTCCAATTATGTACGGGTCAGGTACTGGCTCTGAAGTGATGCAACGGATCGCCGCTCCAATGATTGGCGGCATGGCGTCCGCATTACTGCTCACATTGCTGGTCCTTCCGGCTATCTACAAGTTATGGAAATCAAAAGAAATTAACCAATAACCGTTAGCGGCCTCCTAATAAAGAGGCTGCTAATCACTTATTCAAAAAGGACGCAATCATGAAAAAAACACTGATAACATTAGCACTTACCATCGCTTCAACCGCCGTGATGGCAGAAGGTATGGATCATTCGAAAATGGATCACTCCAATATGGACCATGGCATGATGAATCATTCTAATATGGACGACGCTAAGATGGACCATAGTAATATGATGAACATGGATGGGATGTCTGCTGTGGGTATGCCTGCCAAGGGAGCGAAACCCGATAAAGTGGTACATGTCATTTTAACGGATGACATGAAAATCACTTTTAAGCGTGATGTTAAGATAGAACCTAATGACGTCGTTCAGTTTGTGGTCATGAACACTGGCAAAATCGACCATGAGTTTTCTATCGGTTCTATTGCAGAACAATTGGAACACCGTGAAATGATGAAATCGATGCCAGCGGGACATGATCATCATGGTATGGGCAACGTGGTTTATCTTGAACCAGGCAAAGCAGGGCAGTTGCTATGGCATTTTCATGGTGAGAAACAAGTCGAGTTTGCTTGCAACATTCCAGGCCATGCAGAAGCTGGGATGGTTAAGAGCATCACATTGTAATAGATCGGTGTTTCGTTAGTAAAAGTGCCCTAGAAGATAACTTCAAGGGCACTCAGGTCAGTAGGAAACCTTGTCAGCGAGCTGCCATTAGCCTATTTGTTCGGCGGCGTACCTTCGGCGTTCGACATAATGGCATCTATTTGAACTACCGCATTAGACGGTAAACTGGATACGCCAATAACGGTCAACGCTGGCAACAAATCACTGAAATAGCTTCTCAATACTTCTTCTAGTGCGCACAAATCATTCATGTCTTTTAGCTGAATGTTGAGTTTAACAATATCATCCATCACGTGGTCGATATTTTCTACGATGGCTTTAATGTTCTCGAAGCATTGCATCGCCTGTTCTTTTGTCCCTGAAGCAACAATCTTACCAATCGAAGGATCAATAGGCAGTTGCGCTGAGATATTGTTGTAGTGAGAGAAGGCCACGCTTTGCGTCGATAGGGCGTTTAACGGTGCTTTTTCGGTATTGGTTGCCTTAATAACGATGCCGTGACGGTCTTCAACTAATTGAGGCGGTGTACCATCGCCGTGAGAAACGGTCGCATCTATTTGTACGAGTGCATCCAGCGCTAAGCCTTCCACAACCACACTGGAGCGTGCAGGTAAGTAATTAACGGCACGAGCAATGGAAGAATCTGGGAAGAAGGTTTTATACACTTCGTCAACGGCCTCAAGATCCTCCAACTTTGTGATATGAATATTTGTTTTGACGATATCATCCATCGGCACGTCAATGCTTTCGAGTATCGTTTTGATATTGCGTAGACATTGTTGTGTCTGTTCTTTTATCCCGCCTGTCACTACATTCCCCGACTTTGGTTCGATAGGCAGCTGAGCTGAAATATGATTGTAGTGGGAAAACGCAACAGTCTGGCTTGAGAGTGGTGTTATCGGCGCGTTGACGCTATTTCGAGTTAACTTCACCAAATCACAAGGGTCTTGAGGGTAGGTACCTTCGCCGTTTGAAATGACAGCGTCCATTTGTACCAACGCCCCTTTCATTGGCAAGTCAGCGACTGCAAGTGACGTATATGTGGGGCGGTGTAGAGGAAAGAAGGAAGCATAGACTTCATTGACTTTGTCGAGGTCGGTAATGTTTTTTAGGTAAACGTTGATCCTCACCACGTCACTCATCGTATGCTCAATGCTGTTTACTATCATTTTGATATTTTTCAGACACTGTTTTGCCTGCTGCTCTATACCACCCTCAATAAGAGTCTTGGTAGCAGGATCGATGGGTAATTGAGCCGAAATATTATTGTAGTGAGAAAAGGCAACAGACTGTGTAGATATTGGGCTTACGGGCGCTTTTTCAGTATTCCTTGAAACCTTAATGATACGGTTATCCATGTAGTGGTATCTCCAATTTTCGTTATTAGTTAGGATAAAACGAACAAATAATAAGCAAAAAGAGAGCCAAACTAACAAAAGGGTAAATCAAAGCTTCAAGTAGGGCGGATTTACTGTCGCACTAAATGCATGGTGAGGCGTTTATCTTAGCCTCTGGCACTAAGATTTATCTTACAGTGAGAGCGGGTGGTATAAGTCGAATTGCGTTTGTGTTGAGCGTCTAGTTAGGTTTCAAGTAACGATTCTTGTTAATTTTTTAGGCAATTTTAGCGATTTAATCTCATGAGTTGAGAAAGTCATGGGATTAATTCATTAGAGACGAAAATGAGAGGCCGCACTACTCTCATCTGCAGAAAAGTCTACTAATAACGATTTGAATCTTATCAACCGAATATGAAACTAGCACGTTAATGGAATCTCGACTAACTTTAATCCAACGTCGTTGTGCCTTTTAAAACAAACGCTTAATGACAACTTACGCAATAGTTTCAATGATATAAAGGATTGATTATGCCTCTTCATAAAAAGTCAGCTGTTCGTGGTTCAATGTTAGATGATGTTTACTCTTCCAAAGATTTGTCAGTGGTTATGCCCAAGTATCGAATCCCTGAGAATGAGCACGCACCTGAACATGCCTATCAAGTTGTTCACGATGAACTTATGCTAGACGGTAACTCGCGTCAGAACTTAGCGACATTTTGTCAAACATGGGTAGAAGATGAAGTTCATCAATTGATGGATGAATGCATCGATAAGAACATGATTGATAAAGATGAGTACCCACAAACGGCCGAGATCGAATCGCGTTGTGTTCATATGTTAGCGGATCTTTGGCATGCGCCAGATGCAGAGAACCCAATGGGTTGTTCAACGACGGGGTCGAGTGAAGCTGCGATGCTTGGTGGGATGGCATTAAAGTGGGCTTGGCGCGAAAAAATGAAGAAGCAAGGCAAACCTACCGACAAACCAAATCTTATTTGTGGCCCAGTACAGGTTTGTTGGCATAAGTTTGCGCGCTATTGGGATATTGAACTTCGTGAGATTCCAATGGAAGGTGATCGCCTTATCATGACACCTGAAGAAGTGATCAAACGTTGTGACGAAAACACTATTGGTGTAGTGCCGACTCTCGGTGTGACGTTCACATGCCAGTATGAGCCAGTAAAAGCGGTTCATGAAGCTCTAGATAAGCTTCAAGAAGAAACAGGCTTAGATATTCCGATTCACGTTGATGGCGCCAGTGGTGCGTTTTTAGCGCCTTTCTGTGACCCTGATTTAGAATGGGACTTCCGCTTGCCTCGTGTTAAATCGATTAATGCTTCCGGCCACAAATTTGGGCTTTCGCCATTAGGTGTGGGTTGGGTCGTGTGGCGTGATGCTGATGCGTTGCATGAGGATTTGATCTTCAATGTAAACTATCTTGGCGGTAACATGCCGACATTTGCATTGAACTTCTCTCGCCCAGGGGGACAAATCGTTGCGCAGTACTACAACTTCTTAAGATTGGGTAAAGAAGGCTATAAAAAGATTCATGATGCATGCTACGAAACAGCACGCTACATTGCCAAAGAAGTTGAGAAGATGGGCATGTTTGAAATCATTTACGATGGCCACGGTGGTATTCCGGCACTAAGTTGGTCTATCAAGAAAGGTGCAAACCCAGGCTTCAACCTTTATGACTTATCGGATCGCATTCGATCTCGTGGTTGGCAGATTGCAGCGTATGCAATGCCTGCGGATCGCCAAGATCTGGTTATTATGCGTATTCTCGTACGTCACGGCTTTAGTCGAGACATGGCGGACTTGCTGATTTCTGACTTGCAACATTGTGTCGATTTCTTTGATAAGCACCCAGTGGTTAACGGCAGTGATGCCGACGAGTCTAGCAACTTTAACCACGGTTAAGGTTGCCACCGCTCTAGATAATCGGCAGGGTGATGCGTCGCATTGCTCTGCTGCTTCAATCACAATGTAGCAGGTGAGATCATGTCTTTTCTTTTTAATTACTTATCTGAAAACCCATTTGTATTTCTATTTTTATCACTCGCGATAGGGTACCCATTAGGACGTATTACTGTTAAAGGTGTGAGCCTTGGTACAACGGCAGGTACATTGATTGTTGGTGTTGCGTTGGCGTTGACCTCATTTTCAGTCTTTGGATTGAAAATTGAGGAACCGGGCCTAGTATCGGACATCTTTTTAATGATGTTTATGTACGCCATTGGCATGAAAGTAGGTCCTCAGTTCTTTTCCGGACTGGCGAGAGGTGGCTTAGATTTTGTCGTAATTGGGCTAATCGTTGTTTTTAGTAACTTCGCCATCGTCGTGATTGGCGCCAAGTTAATGGGATTAGAGCCTGGATATGCGGCAGGTATCATCTCTGGAAGCTATACCGTTACCGCGGTAATGGGTGTCGCACAATCGGCGATTACTTCGGGTGCTTTTGTGCCGCCGGCGGGGATGAGCGCTGATCAAGTCAGTGCTAATATCGCAGCGGGCTATGCCATCAGTTATGTATTGTCGACGGTGCTCATTATTTTGCTAATCAAATACTTACCTTCGATGTTTGGTATTGATCCAGTGAAAGCTGGTAAAGATGCCGAGAAAGAATTCTCTACTGGTGATGATAACGAGAAACTCCCTAGCACCTTTGGCTTTTCAGACGTTGGTGCATTGCCTATTGATGTTCGAGCCTATAAGGTGACCCATGAAGAGTTGGTAGGGCGCTCGGTCCAAGATCTTTATAAACATTTCCCCGATGCAGTGGTGCTAAAAGTCGTGCGGGGCGATGAAGTGTTGGATGCTTCGGAGAACCCAACGTTACAGTTAGGTGATGTCATCGGTGTTCGTGGTGAATACAGTGCTCTTATCAAAGAAGGTGAAGCAGATATTGGCAATGAAGTTGACGAACCTCGAGCGCGCAATGTCGATATTGAAGTTGCTGACATCCATGTGGGTAAATCAGAACATGCAGGTAAAACTATTGCTCAGTTGCATGCTGAGGTGGGTTTTGGCGTGTACTTCAAAGCGCTATTTCGACAAGGTCATCAACAACCACTATTACCTAATACAGCGGTAGAAGTGGGTGATGTTGTTCGTATTGCAGGCTCACAGTGGTGTGTAGAACAAACAGCTTCTCAGTTGAATAGTGTGCCCATTGTAGAGAGCACAGTCACAGAAACATTCTACTTAGCGTTAGCATTGCTAGTAGGTTATGTGTTTGGCCACTTGAGTGTGACCATTGCAGGAATCCCATTTGCCTTGGGTACATCTGCTGGTTGTATGCTTACTGGTATCGTGTTCTCGTTCTTAAGAACTCGTAACCCAGCCTTTGGCGGCCCAATGAGTGAGGGGGCGCGAAGCTTCTTACAAGATATTGGCCTTAATTTATTCGTAGCGGTGCTAGCTGCGACTGTGGGGCCTAAGATCCTAGCCTCATTTCAAGGCATTATTGTGATTAAAATAGCGTTACTTGGCGTGACTGCAGCACTTGTTCCACCGTTATTAGCTTGGTTGTATGGTCTGTATGTTCGTAAGATGAATCCGGCCATTCTTGCTGGTGCCTGCGCTGGTGGTAGGAATAGCACACCTGCAATGAAAGGAGCTCAAGATGCCACTCAAAGTGACATGCCTGCGATTGGCTATCCAGTGCCGTATGCGCTGACTTCCGTTATCGTGTTAATCCTTGGCTATATCGCAATGGTTATCAGCTAATCGTCTTATGAGCTGAATGCGATACTAATGAAAAACGGCACTCTTTGTGCCGTTTTTCTTATGCCATTTATACGTGATTCATAAAACCGCAGGCATCATAAAACTCACACTCCAATATCAGAATAAGTTGACACTATCGGCTAAATCCTGCTCAATATTCTGACCGTAAGGTCAGAAAATCAAGGGAATGGAAATGAGTGATATTGAGATAGGCTGGCGAGATAGGCTGTTTATGAACATCAGTATGCCAGTAAAAATGCTGCTACCGGGCATTGTAGGTTGCTTGGGTATTGTCGTTCTATGTATATCAAATTTGTACGCTTTAGGTTTGTTATCGGGTGGCGATGGCGTTCAATTACTACTATCGCCTGCTGCGATTATCGTCTTTTCAGTGGTAGTCGTTGGGTTGGTGCTGTTCTTATCCACCGGCATCTCTCAGAATATTTTACCGCTTCTCAAACACATCATTGATACTATGCAGCAGGTTCAGCGTGGTCAACTTGATCACCGAATTGGCTTTTCAGGGCAAGATGAGTTCGGTCAGATTGGTTCAGCTGTCGATAGCACTCTCAATAAATTGGTTTCTCTGATCAATGATGTTAATGGTTCAGTTGAGCAGCTTCAGCGTTGCACTCACCATATCGAAAGTGCTTCTTCGGATTTAGATGCTTTGTTCAAAACCCAAGTGACTCAGCTAGCCGATACCACGTCAGACATCAACAATATTCAAGTGGCGATAAGTCGTGGTGAGCAAGAAGCACAGCGCAGCCTTGATGCAAGCCAGTCCATCTCCAATCAGTTCTTAGCGATTCAGGAGAACAACCAGCAACTAACTAAAGATGTCGATCAACTCAGACACGAAATGGCAGAAGCAAATCAATCAAGTAATGTATTGACCGATGTTTCGATGAAGGTTCGGGATGTTTTGCATGTGATTACTTCCATCTCAGAGCAGACGAATTTGCTTGCGCTGAATGCCGCGACACCGTTACACACGATTTTTTTCTCGAAACAATGGAAAGGTTATTCTGTCCCGGTCTGAGAGGTCATTTTCAGCTTAGGCAGTCACCGCGAGTTATGCCAGCTCTTTTTATGGAAAACAGGTGGAAAACCGACTGTCTCTCACACTACTTTCCACAACCTTCAACAGTCATGCTCAGAAAGCCTATACAGCGCGCTGCACTGTAGGCGGCATCCAGTTTACTAGACCGCTCCTGCCCACGCTGGCGTTGCAGTGCCACGTGCTTGTTCTTCTTGTCTGCAATGGTCAGATACCACCCTTTAGCTGCCCAGCGGAACCGGGGGAGCGGCTGCGACCTTCAAGGCACCGCTGCCGGTGGACAATATAGCTTGATCGGAAAGGAAATGTATTACTTTGAAGCTCTTCCAGACGATAAGAATAAAGTTTGATCACACGGCTTAGAGCAATCACGTTAAATCATTGCTGGACAGGAATGAGTTTCAAAACATTGAATATTAGCAAATCATGAATAAGATGTAGTAATGAAAACCCACTTAAAGAGCTTTCAGAGTTCGTGTTTTCTTGAATCTAAAGGCATCTTTTCTATACTCATAAAAAGAAGCTAATACTGCTTGTAATAGCTTTCTTGAGCACTCCGTTTGGACATCGACTGCTACCACTGACAATCCTGCTTGATGATGCCAACAAAACTCACCAATCAGGTGAGTTTCTTTTTTGATAAAGCTCTACCATTGAGCGATCT
>NZ_JAKGTN010000031.1:0-62711 GCF_021568915.1 Vibrio sp. McD22-P3 | reverse complement strand
TCAGGAACTGTGAGCCTGTTGGCGAAGTCCACCTAAATCCAGAAAGAGAAGCTGCTTAATAAGCAAGCAAATGATGACAACTACCTTGAAAAACGCCGGAACCACCAGAGTACTTAAAGCGCTGAACCGTCCAAGTTTGCAAGTCTTGCGGTGACAGCATTTTACTTTCTACTCTCGGATGCATTACCGAACGCCAGTTTCGTTCTGTATCTGAATGAAGAACAATCGAAGTGTACAAATCCTCTGATACGTGGAATTTGTATGGTGTAAATTCCGTATCAAACAAAATCTCATTTCTAAGGTTGTCTGAAATCGACTGATCAACCTCTTTTTCCTTAGTCAGTTTTCGTATCTGCTTTTCAACATCTTGCTGCTCTTTGGTGATCTGTTCAGCGTATGCTCTTAGCGCTGCTTCCATTACCGCCTCGCGTCTATGAATCGAGCCTGCACCACAACAAAATGACGCGTTTACCCAGTTGCGACGACGTTGAATAACGTCATAGAACATTTGCGGATCATTGACAAAAGGATCATGGCCAAAGGTCACTGGCCCGTAAAACTTTTCGACTCCTTTGCCAAGAGCGGCGGCAGCTTTACCAAATTTACGCTCCAGCCAGACCGGAAGACGAACTCCTTCTGGTAAATCAAAGAACCATTGTGGTGTCTGTACCCAAGCCACATTTGGGTCTCGGAAATAACCTAGCGTATTCTCTAGAATCGTAGGTAGTGGCCTAGTGTCAGCATCACAGATAACCACGAAATCACCATAAGTCTGTTCCATGGCATTTCTCAGGTTACCGGCTTTGAACCCCACATTTCCCTCGCGAGTGATGTATCCAACATTCATCTCCTCTGCAAGTGCCTTCATCGACTCCCGCTTGCCATCATCAAGAATGAAAATTTTCATCTCGATGTCATGGGGATAAGTAATTCGTTGGGCGTCTTCAATACTCAGTCTGACGAGGTCAGGCTCTTCGTCATAGCTCGGGAAAAAGACATCGACCGCTAACGGCCTGTCCTCGGCGGAGTCTTTAACACATTGATTGATATTTGATGGTGGCTCTTTCTTAGGTTCATCTTTAGTTTTCCATAAGTTAAACGTAAACAATATAGAGCCAATAAATGCACAAGATTCTGCAAAAGCCAATGGAAGTGAAAACCACAATGCATCCATGTTCAGAGCGTAAGTCCAACGCCACCACAGGTACCAAACACCTAACGTTAAATTACACGTCGCTAAATATTGATACAGCAACTCTCTCGGTATACTGTGAGGTACAGGTTCCGGCGGCACTCAATGTTCATACTTTTGAAAATAGTTGTCCATTTGCCTAGCTTCCCTATAGAAAATGAAATTTCCTACTTATTAACACTAATGTGTCGATTTAAAACCACCTATCATTTAACGCTCTGCACATTAGTAATCTCCTTTGGAATAGTGATTACTGGATATCACTTCTCCATCCATTGACTTAATATCAATCACAAACTCTGAACCCACCATATTTAGCGGAACTGAAGCAATGTCAGAAATCGAATTTGAAGCGATGATTACGTCGTTTTGTTCCCAACACAAATTGAGTTCATTGTTATTATCGAAACATTCGAGCGACACGGTTGCTTTTGAAAATTCGCTTCTTGAGTCATTGATTACACTGATATTTAGAATCTTAGACGACTTGTCAATATTTACACTGGCAATCGCTAAAATAGGCTGAAATGACTCTTTAACTGCAAAATAGGCAGGTTTAGGATTTCGTTCTGCATCAAGAATTGCCCAAGTTACGGATTGCCAACTATCCACAAACATAAATTGATATATTGCAGCGATGCCTTTATTTTTTTTCAATCTAAGTTGCTCAGCGGCGTATTTATTCACCTGCCTTTGATATTGCTGTGTATTAGCAATATAGTCATTAAGAGAGCCCCCTACTTCCACCCCTGCAATATTGAGCGTTTCATGATGCTGATAATTATGATACGAGAGCTTCTTAAGCTGTGCTTTATTGAGTGGCCAATTAGACTCCCCATTCAATATTATTTCCACGACATCAACATCAGGGAAAGACTGTGCCCCAAATTCACTGATGATTGGCGGGCCTGCGATTTTATGGTAGTCCTTATAATGACCCGAATACCAGCCAAACCATGGATGCTCATGGGTGTAAGACGCTTCTCTAGCAATACGATGGTCACCCGTTGCCTTTAACGCCTGATAAACGGCTTTAGTAAGTTCCAAATTATGGTCAGGTTGATAACTTGGGTACTTATATTTCATCCACGTCGCATCCCACGGCGGTTCATTGTGAGCGCTCCAAAATGCGATAGAAGGGTGGTTGTATAGCATATCGGTCATATCTCTGGCCTGAGATTCCGCTTCAGCGACCAAACCAATTGAGTCCTCATAACCCCATTGCAATGGGAAGTCTTGCCAAACAATTAGACCGAGCTCATCTGCTTTATCATAAAAACGCTTACCTGCAACATGAGCATGTACTCGAACACTATTGATGTTGGCTTCTCGCATCAACATCAAATCACGTTCATATTCTTCATTCCCCATTTCACCTAGCCACTGACTACCAATGTAATTAGTCCCACGAATAAAATACGGTTGGAAGTTTACGTAGAAATGTTGGTTGTCCTTTGAATATTCAAAATGTCGAAAGCCTATTTTTTCAGAGCGTTGATGAGACAAAATTCTTTCACCTTCGAATACTTCAACATTGAGGTCGTATAAAGTTGGCGTTCCCCAATCATATGGCCACCACAGATCCCTCTTCATACTAGGAATGCTCCAAAGGATGTCCGATTTTCCTTTATTCACCGAACGAGTAAATTCGTAGCGCTCAATCGTCGCTTCAGGTCGATCGGTGTTATGACGTTGCAGTGCGATAACAATGATTGCGTCAGCGGTAATACTGCTATTCAAAGTCAGTTTAAGTTGCCCTGTCGTTTCTCCATCACGACTTATCTCAGGGACAAATTTAAGTGCTTTTATCGCTATTGGACCTGTTCTCTCAAGAGCTACACTTCCCCATATTCCTCCAGAATTGGCTTCTTGTCCTCTATCGGACCAAGCTCCTCCAGGTCGAGTGTCATGGTGATTTAGAACGCCTTTAATCTCTTTTTTGTTGAGAGACCAATCTTCTACTTTCTGGTCATTTTCGCTCGTTACCACCACAGAGAGTTGATTGTCGTTAGATTTGATAACATTTGTGACTTCGTAATCAAAGGGGGCGAAATATCCGCTATGAGGCTTGAAAGGAGTATTGTTGAGTGCAACTCTTGCTTGATAATCGACAGCATCAAACTTGAGCCAGTAACGCTTCGATGAGTCATAATTACTGACATCGAAGTTGGTCTGGTACAAAGCACTACCTGAATACTCTACGCCTGAACTGTACCAATTTGATGGAACTGCGATGCTCGTTTGCTCTGCATTTTCGGAACTGAGCTTTTTGAAATCCCAATAGCCATCCAATGACTGGGTGGCATCAGTGTGAGCTAGTTCGGTAGACGTACAGCCTACCAATAGTATTCCAATACTTAACTTTGCAATCCAACACCACATCCCAGCCACCTATACCACTGCGTCATATGACTTAATTAAATGGAACGTATTGCGGTTGTCATCGAATGTTAGTTCGACTTTATCAACTAAAGCCGCAAGAATAATAAAGCCTCTGCCTGACGTTACCCACGTGTCGGGATCGTCCGCGTCCGGTTCAATAAAATCGGCCTCAAGCGCAGACGCAAAATCATCTTGAGACATTCCTTCTCCGAAATTGGTGATATCAACGGTGATCGTCGAGTCTGTCAACGTACTTACAATTTCTATGACCTCACCCTCACGCTCTTTATAAGCATGCTCAAAAGCATTATTTACCAACTCAACCACGCACAGCTCTAGTTCATCAATAACACTGTTTTTGACCGCTTGTTGAGACCAAAATGCCTTCAAGTCATCGGCAACGTTTCTTGATGTAATAAGTGAGCTTTCGTAAGTGTGAGTAAATACATTGCTATCAACCATGCTTTCTCCCATCACATTTTATTAATCACATCGGCTAAACGATTCAAAGCTGGGTGTGGGCGCAGGTTCGTCCACTGAGTTTTATCCTCAACCTCACCGTCATGTCCTATGCCAAAATCACCAAAGATAGTCTGTTCCTCGACAACAGCATTGGTATGAATTCGCGTATAATCAAACACCAGAGAATGTTTTATTGTCGCATTGGCGTCCACTTGACAGTTTGCGCCAATCAAAGCTGGACCAGTGATGGTCGCACCCTCTTTAATTTGGCATCCACTACCAATCACTACTGGCGGAATAATATTGCATTTTTCAAGATCGACTTGAGTGTTAATCCCGAGCCAAATACCCGCTTTCACTTGCGTGCCCGGTACTCTATAACCTGGAACTTTTCCGCTCAATACGTCCTCGGTAACACCCCAAATATCCTTGATGTTACCGACATCCAACCACTGAAAGTTCATTTCAACAGCGTAAAACGGTACATGTTGCTCTACGAGTTTAGGAAATAACTCACTACCGATATCAAACTCTTGATCGCTAGGAATATAGTCGAAAATAGCGGGTTCAAAGATGTAAATACCTGTATTGGCAAGATTCGACAGCGCATCTTCACGAGCGGGCTTTTCCTGAAAACTTTGCACCAAACCTTTATCGCCCGTTACCACAACACCATATTTTTCGACTTCTTCTTCAAGCACTCGTTTGGTTATAATGGTCGCAATACCTCCGCATTTTTTATGCTTGCGAACCGCCTCTTTCAAATCAAGGTCAATCCACGCATCACCACACACCACGACAAACGTCTCATCAAAGAATCCTGAAAACTCTTGAATGCGTTTCATCCCCCCAGCCGAACCTAGGGCTTTGCTTTCAAACTTGCCGTCCTTAAGCTCTCCCTCACAAGAATAAGAAAGCTGAACATCGAAATGGTGACCATCGCCGAAATAGTCTTCTATCACCTCAGCTAAGTGACTCGTATTAATGACAATCTTAGTAATATTGTGTTGAGCGAATAACTCAATCATTGATTCCATTACGGGTTTGCCCAGTATCGGAATCATAGGTTTAGGTATCTGTTGAGTAATGGGTCTTACTCGAGTTCCCTTACCCGCTGCCAATATCATTCCTTTCATTGCCTGTCCCCTAGCCTAATCATTAGAACTAATACTTAAACCGACGCTGTCATTGCATCCTCGACTGTGTCATAGGTTTTTACTAGCCTATCCATTCGGGTTAACTTCAGTAGATCTCTGACAGGCTGCTTGGCGCCAACAATAGCTATTTGCCTATCTCGAAGAAGCTTATAAACTGCCATTACAGCTCCTAATCCACTGCTATCCATGAAATTTACGTTCGATAGATCAAGCAACAAGTTAGGTTTAATATCGCCCTGAATATCTTCCATAGATTGTCTAAACGTTGGAGCCAACTTTGCGTCAAAACGCGATTCTTGTACTTCCACAACCGTAAATAGGTCGTTGTTCGACACTTCGTAATTCATAGTAATTTTCCTATTGGTTTGGTGCCCATTTACAAACTAACATACTGATATCATCATCAAAAACGTCACTCTTTTGCCACTCTCTCACCTCTGACACAATGGCATTCGGTTTGTTTTCAAAGTCTGTAGCAGCATTGTGTTGTATCCTTTCTTTTAACCTTTCTTCGGTGTAAAACTCACCTTCAAATCTAGCTTCAGTGATGCCATCGGTATAAATCCAAACCTCATCGCTAGGACCAAGCGTCACCGACTTTTGCTTGTAGTCTGCAAAATCAAACATACCGACAACAAAGTTATCCTCTCCAAGAAATTCCGTAGACTGCGTTTCATGCTGATACCACACAATTGGTGGATGACCAGCAATGCAATAATCGAGCTGCCCAGTTGCCTGGTTCAATACGGCATATACCATAGTAAAATAAAGGGGGTTTGAATCATCTTGGCTATATATGTCATTTAGTTTCGCCACTACCTCATCAGTTCGGCGAATTACTTTTCCTGAGGACGATTCCTTATAAACCACTGAGTTTGGACCACTTGCGATAGACAGCGTTTGTTGAACGGAGAAGGACAACAATGCAGAAGATACCCCATGTCCCGACACGTCTAATAAATAGAAACCAATATGCTGCTCGTCGAGTTCGAAATAACCCAAAATATCACCACCAATCTGCGCACTCGGAATTGATGTGTAATTCATCAACACGTTGTTGAATTCAACTTTCGTTGGTAGTAATTGACGAATAAAATCGCCTGCGGCGTCTAAGTCTTGTCGGATGGTGGCATACGCATTATCAAGCGCCTGATTCTTTTTGAGTAATTCGTTATGAAGGTTTAAATTTCTAAAGCCAGCTCGAATACGCGCATCTAGTTCGTCTATAGCCGTATTTTTGGCAACAAAATCATCAGCACCAGCATTAATTCCGCTGACAATCGAGTCATTATCATCTTTAGCAGATAATAAAACGAAGAATATATAGCGATTGTAATCTGTCGATTTTAGAGCTTGGCACAATTGAACCCCATCCATTTTAGGCATAACCCAATCACTCAATACGAATTGAATATGTTCGCTTTTCTGCAATATTTCTAAGGCTTCATAACCATGACTGGCTACAGTGACACTATACCCCTTCTTCTTAAGAAGTGAGCTCATTAGAATCTGCGTGGTTTTATTGTCTTCCACCAATAAAACCTCTTTAGATTCTGCTGCGTCTTTGAACTCTTTTTGTGTCATTTACGAGATTCCGTCTCACTTATGAAGCATTATTTACTAGAATAGAAACTGAGAACGAAAAAACAAAAAAATATTTTGCTTTTCTTTACCTTAGAGCAAGGTTGTATATCTGAAGTTAGGACTACGGCTTGCAAGGACGCAATAATAAATGAAGAAATACGTCATTATTGGCTTATCAACCATCACATTTTCCTCGTTGTGTTTTGGTGATGAATATCTATCAAATACACGCGAGCATGCGCCTGCGCCTATATCCCCAAACCTGACCAATAGTGACAATTCCATCAATAATAAAGATAAAGACAATGAATTAGGCTTAATTTGGCGAGGCGTAGAAAGCTCCTTCGAACTGCCATTTGGTGAACTAAAAGACCGAGAAGGGTTATCGGGGCTAAGTGGTAACTTTTCACTTAACTTGCCATTAATTCAAACCCAAGATGCCAATTTGCCTTCCGGCGTAACAAATGGCCCTTCCAATGTCAATTACACAGCAAATTTATCGTTGAAATATGTATTAATCGGCAACTGGTTTGCCTCTGGCACTCTTTATTACTATTTCGATAAAGATCAGCAACAAACGTGGAACCCAGACTTTACCTATGTTTTTGGTTACAGCGATTGGCGTCCATACACTTTTAGTCTTTTGTATTCCAATTACGGTGGGAATCGTTTTTCACCTGAACCAGGCGGCTCAAGAACCAATTTTGACGAGGGTACAGTATCGCTTGGATGGAAGTTTCCAATTACCGGAAAGCTACTAGAGTGGACTCGAGTTTCCAAAGAGGGGAGCATTGGGTGTCAAGTCGACTACAATTGGACACCCTCTTACTTCGACCTTGCGTCCTCCAGCTACAAGGCTCATCATCGGGCCGCGTCTCTAGGGTGTAAGTACGCTATTTTCGGGAACTGGTACGTTAACGCCACCGCATTCTATTACTTTGATAAGTCCCAACAACAACCCTGGAATCCCGATTATACCTATGGGTTCGGGTATTTCGATTGGCGGCCAGGAACAATTACTTTGCAATATAACAACTACTCCGGTAACCGTTGGAACCCTAGTAACGCGGCTGAAGGCACTGGCCGTTTCCTAGATGGCTCCATCACCATTGCATATTCATTTGCATTTTGAGTCTCTTAACTTTTTCGTGCAAATTGCGTCTCATATTGGCTTCCACGTAAATATCAAAATGACACAGAACATCTTCTAAGAATTTTTATTCTAGTTTTCAGATTGTTATAGCCATGAGCAAATTGGCACATATTCTGCTCTACTCCGATTGCGACGGTTTTGTGGAAAACAGTTCAAAACCTCCTAATTCATATGTTAACGCATCAACGAAATTGGCTAGAGAGATATCCCATGGACGGAACAAAAAACGACGACCTGATTACAGGTACTGACCAAGCCGACAATCTAAATGCTAAGTCCGGTAATGATGAAATTCATGCTAAACAAGGTAATGATTTCGTGGCGGGTGGCGAAGGTTCTGATCATATTCAAGCCGGTGAAGGTGCGGACACGGTGCTAGGTGATGTGGAATACGATTCCTCGTCAAACAGTGAAACTTCAGATAGTAGCAGTGGCGATGATAGTTGGGGAACCACGACAACCGTCTATAGCTATTCTGGTTCAGAGTCGAATTCATCAGAAGAAACCATTGTACATGGTGTACGTCTAGGCAATTACATCATAGAGCAAACGGGCAACCTCACTGCAAACTTCAATGTAAGTGGCACCTACGAGACGGTCATAGTCACAATCAAAGATGACCAAGGTGTCGTCATCCACTCTCAAGAAGCCATTGTTGACGAAAACGGTGATGTCGTCATCGATTTTGAGTTTACTGAATCTCAAGTGTCTGCTGATACACCTGTCTTTTTTTCGTTAGAAAGCGTTGATGGTACTCCCATTGATGACGATCTTGAGAGCGTCAATATCGCCGTTCACAACATCTTTAACGACCAAATTTATGGTGGCGCCGGAGACGACATTCTCAAGGGGCAACAAGGTAACGACACCATTTATGGTGGAACGGGTGACGATTTCTTAGATGGTGATATCAATGACGACCGTTTGTTCGGCGAAGAAGGCAATGACGTTTTAGTTGGTGGTAACGGAAACGACTATTTATCCGGCGGCACCGGAAATGACACCCTACTTGGCAGCGACGGAAACGATACGTTACATGGAGATGAAGGTGACGATACGCTGTTAGGTGAACTTGGTGACGACACTATTCACGGCGGCGACGGTGCAGATATTATCATTGGGGACGACGGCACCGACACCCTATACGGTGATGCAGGTGATGACAAAATCTTTGGTGGCAAAGGTGATGATATCCTAGAGGGTGGCGAAGGCGCGGACGAGTTACAAGGCGAAGAAGGTAACGATAATATTCTTGGTGGTTCAGGTGCAGATTTTGTTATCGGTGGTGCTGGTAATGACACTATTTCCGGAGGCGACGACAATGATCTCTTGCTCGGCGGCGATGGCGATGACGTAATGCAAGGTGACGCTGGAAATGACGTTCTTGTTGGCGAATTTGGTAACGATACGCTCTCCGGCGGTGACGGCAATGACGTGCTTATCGGTGATTCAGGTAATGATGTGCTTGTCGGAGGTCTTGGTAACGATGAGCTCTATGGTGGCGAAGGCAGTGACACAATAGACGCAGGCGATGGTGACGACATAGTGCATTCGAATGAAGGAGCCGATGTTATCGCTACAGGCGCAGGCAACGATCAAGTATATGCAGGTGAAGGCAATGACGTCATCAACACAGGCTCAGGCGATGACATTGTATTTGGACAAAGCGGTAGTAATGTCATTGATACAGGAACGGGGGCCGACACTATTTACACCGAATCTGGTGACGATGTCATTTCTTCGGGTGCCGATAACGATACCATTTTTGCCGGCTCCGGACTCAATCAAATAGATTCAGGAAATGGCGACGATACTATCTATGCGGATGATGGCGCAGATAACGTCATTTCTGGGCTTGGAGACGATGTCATCTATGCTGGCGACGGTAACAATACCGTTAAGGCTGGGATTGGTGACGACAAAGTTTACGCGGGGTCAGGGGACGACGATATTGATGCGGGTGACGGACACGATGAAGTTTTTGCGGGCGGCGGCAATGACACCATCAATGCAGGACTAGGAAACGACTCTATTTTTGCAGGCGGTGGCGACGATGTTGTTTTGGGGCAACAAGGGGCCAACAAACTTTTTGGTGAGGCAGGCAATGACACCTTAACTGCGGGCAACAATGCCAGTGAACTCTTTGGTGGTTCTGGCAATGATGTACTAACAGGTTCTGACGAAAACGATCTACTCGCTGGTGGTTCAGACGACGACCAACTATTTTCTGGCAAAGGTGATGACACCATATTTGCCGGCTCAGGTGCCGATAACGTGGTCACGGGTGAAGGTAATGATACCGTGTTTGGCGAAGCGGGTAGCAACACCATCAGTACTGGTACAGGAGATGATGCAGTTTACGGAGGTACTGGGGCTGATACCGTTGATGCAGGCGAAGGTAATGACGCTATTTATGCCGACCGAGGCAATGATGTTGTGCACGCAGGCTTAGGTGATGACCACATTGATGGTGGTGACGGTGATGACAAGCTCTACGGTCAAGACGGAAACGACGCTATTTTTGGTGGCGACGGTAACGATGAGTTAGTGGGTGGTGACGGCTATGATTTCCTCGCTGGTGGCGCAGGCGATGATGTCATGACCGATGATGGACAAGACACATTATTAGGTGAAGCTGGTAACGATACCCTCACAGCGGCAGCGACTGGCTCACACAATATCTACGGTGGCACGGGTGATGATACGCTGATTGGTAGTGATGCCGCGGACACACTTTACGGAGGAGCCGACAACGACACCATTACTGGCGGCGGCGGCAACGATACCCTATTCGCGGGAGACGGTGCGGACACTGTCACTGCTGGTACTGGGGATGACACGGTTTATGGCGAAGCGGGTAACAATACTGTCGACCTTGGTGAAGGCAACGATACGTTATTCGGCGGTTCTGGAAGTGACCATGCTGTTGGCGGGCTTGGTAACGATACTCTCTCCGGTGGAGGTGGAGGTGGCGCAGATGTTCTATCAGGAGACGCTGGTGAAGATACGCTGGATGGCGGGGATGGTAATGATGAACTATCCGGCGGGGAAGCAACAGACGTACTTCTTGGTGGCGCAGGCGATGACACCTTAAGTGGTGATGCTGGAAACGACTTTATTTACGCAGGAAGCGGCGACGATACCCTGCTTGGGGGCGATGGTACCGACCAACTATTTGGTGAGTCAGGAAATAACCTGATTGATGGTGGTAGCGGTGACGACATTCTAATGGGCGGCACGGGAAACGACACCATTTTAGGCGGTGACGGTGATGATTTCATCAAAACGGGCGCCGGTAACGATACGGTTTCTGGTGGTGTTGGTAATGACAATATCAGCGCTGAGTCTGGTAGTAATGTGCTATCCGGTAACGCAGGTGACGACACTATCACTTCAGCGGATGGTAATGATACTTTGGATGGGGGCGAAGGTAATGACGCGCTTACTTCCGGAGGGGGACATGACACGGTTCGCGGTGGATTAGGCAACGATACTATCGCCGCTTCGGCAGGTAATAATACCCTTTACGGTGATGAAGGAAATGACACGATTAGTTCCGGTGCAGGTGACGATACCTTGTATGGGGGAAGCGACAACGACTCGCTCATTGCAGGTGCAGGTCATGACAAACTGTATGGAGGCGACGGCAACGACACGCTCAATGCCGGCTCTGGCCATGACGTCTTAGAAGGTAACGAAGGGGATGACAAACTCTACGGCTACGGCGACAACGACCAACTCGACGGCGGTTCCGGTAATGATCAGTTGTTTGGTGGTGATGGCGATGACCAACTAATTGGTGGTATTGGTAACGACAAGCTCAAGGGTGATAGTGGTGTCGACCTACTCTACGGTGGCGAAGGCAATGACCGTTTAGAAGGCGGGTCAGGAAACGATACCCTATTTGGGCAAGATGGTAATGATACTCTCTATGGTCAATCCGGTGACGACCAAATGTTTGGTGAGTTGGGCGATGACAAACTCTTCGGCGGTAGCGGTAACGACAATCTCTCCGGTAAGGAGGGGAACGATACGCTCGATGGCGGAGGTGGTAGTGACTATGTAGATGGCGGTGTGGGTAACGACACCTTACGCGGCGGTAGCGGTGATGATCTTGTCTTTGGTCAAGAGGGCAATGACTCTCTAGATGGAGGGTCGGGTCTTGATCAACTGTTTGCAGGAAGCGGTGACGATACTTTGACATTTGATAGTGAAGAAATGACCTCTGGTGATGCGAACACCGTATATTTTAGCGGGGGCGAAGGGTTTGATGTCCTTGTCGTGGGCAGCGATGGTGACAACCAAACTATAGATATGTCTAAAACTGCATTCCAAGAAATAGAAGGGGTAAGAGTCAACTCTTCCGATACTGACATATCCATTGCATTAGACAAAATAGTAGTTAACGACACCGCTGGAGAGGCGAGTGGACAATTCGTGTGTACTGGCGCCAACTCCATCGACCTCACAGGTTGGGGTTGGGAGCTAAAAGGTACGACAACAGACATGGATCAAGGTTTGAAAGATGCCTACGAAGCACAAAATCTTGATACATCTAACCTATACGGCTACAAGCTTGAAAGCTCAGACGGTAAAGAGGTCACGATTTGGAGCGACCTAGACCAAGACAATATCAACGTCCCAACAGATATTGCTTAACCTTTTTCCTTGTGAGTTCCTGACTGTTTGCCCTTCGAAAGAAGGGCTTTTTTTATGCCACTATTTAAGAGTAAAGCTGGAGTAAATTTAGAGATAAGATATTGGTTTTAAGAATGGAGATAACCGTATACTTTTTCGTTGCAGTGCTGGCAGTGGTATGAGTGATGGTGGGTTTTCTGACCACAATGCGGACAAGGAATCATACGTTGATCTTTACTAAGTAGCATAACAACTAACCCTATGGGTCCTAAGACATAACCAAGTAAAATCCCAGCAATTAGTCGACCTTTGAGTGCTCCTACTACCCCACTCGCAATAAAAAACGCGCCATAAAAGCTTAGCCAAAAAAGCATGTCTGAATCCATCTATACTTCCCTCATCGCCCGATAATAGCTAACCGTTAGCGGTGCTGTTAGGTAATCCCAAAGTGTTCGCTGTTCCAAAACAATAAATACTTCAGTTTGCATGCCAGGGTATAGCTCGATGTTTTCTAACTGATGCAGCGCTTCGGCGTTTAACCTCACTTGTACTTTGTAGCCAACGACATTGTCATCAGCATCATCACCCAAACGGTCTGCTGCGACATAAGTCACCTCACCATCCACAGGCGGTGTCTTTCGAATGTTATAAGCGCTTAATCTGACTTTGGCTTCAAGACCGACTCGCACCACATCAATATCTTGTGGAGGTACCAAAGCTTCAATAATCAACTCATCACTGTCAGGGACGATTTGCATTAAGATATCACCAGGATTCACCACTGCACCTACTCCAGCAATATTAACACCAACAACCGTTCCTTGATGTTCACTGCGTATTGTTACCCGTTCGCGCACATCCGACGCCGCTTTCAAGGCTTCTTTGACGTCGCGCGCTTCTTTTTGAGTCGAGGCTAGCTCAGCAGCATAGCTTTGCTGTTGTTCTAGGCGCTGCGCTTTATGGGTTTGCTCTAAAGCGTTTAGCTGCCTGAGTCCAACCTCAATATCGGCATTCACCTCTGCAAGCTCTGCGTCAATTCTTGCCAATGCTCTTTGTAGTTCCAACATTCGAGTCTTTGAGACATAACCTTTATCCACCAGCCCCTTGGTCATATCAATTTCTTGTTTAACTAAGGAGAGTTGTCGTTCCACTGCTCGCTTTTGAAACTGCCCTCCTCGTACTTGCTCATCTAATAAGGCTTTACGCTGTAAGTACTGCCCTTGTGAGAGCTCTGATTTCAAAAGAGCCTGTTGAAACTGGACTTGCTCGTTACTCACGATATTGCTCAATATCTGCGTACGTTCAATGGTGTTAGTGGCTAGTTCAGTCCTATCTCCCATACTCCAATCAACAACACTGCGCTCTTCGAGCAGTGCTTTTAATCGGCGTTTTTGAAACTCTAACGACATAAGCTTGAGATCTAAGCGCTGAAAATCTGCTTCTGCCCTCGAGTTCGATAACTCTACTAGAACTTCACCGACTTCCACATGCTGACCCTCACGCACAAAAATCTGTTTTACGTATCCACCTTCCAGATGTTGTACAGGTTTACGTTTGCTCTCTACTACCACGACACCTTTTGCGATAGATGCGGAGCTAAGCTCTACACTCGTACTCCACCAGACAAAACCAAACACCGTTAGTAAGGTAAGTACTATCCCTGATTTAATGACTTTCGATGTATCAAAAACCATAAGTCCTCCTACCCTGCTGTTCGCGCTGTTGATGCTGCTGGTTCTGGAGTAGTATCCACACTCGAAGATAAACCGAGGAACTGCTCACTCTTACCAGCTTTCTCGACCTTCCCATCTTTTAAGAGCACAACCCAATCCATTTGACGCAGAAAACCAGGGCGATGACTGATCATCACAACGGTGATTTCGTTCTCTTTACAATGTTGGAGCACAATAGCGAGCGCGACTTCACCTTCCGGGTCAAGGTTTGAGTTGGGTTCATCAAGTACTAGCACTTTAGGGTTGGAGAAAATCGCTCTAGCAAGACCAATTCTTTGCATCTGACCACCAGACAGCTGCAAACCACCTTCACCGCAGTAGGTTTGATACCCTTCAGGAAGCGAGATAATCAGTTCATGTATGCACGCTAATTTTGCCGCTCTAACTACATCCTCATCATCAGCGTCACTGAAACGACAAATGTTGTCTCTCACCGTCCCAGCCAGCAAACCAACATGTTGTGGTAAATAACCAATGTGCTCCCCGAATTGTATATCCGACCATTGGCCTATAGCCGCCCCATCCACTTCTATCATTCCAACACTTGGCTGATAGATCCCCATAATGAGTTTCGCTAAGGTAGACTTTCCGGAGCCTGAATTACCCAGTATGGCAAGTGCTTGACCGGCCCCAAGTTTAAAACTAATGTTCTGCAATATTGGCTCCTGCACATTAGGTAACTTCAGCCCTACATTCTTGAAATGCACTTGCCCTTTAGGATCCGGTAGTTTAATTTTCTGCGTTGCATCTTCGGTGCTTTGTAACACGCTTAAACGTCGCCAAGACTTATACGCAACGTACCAAGATTTCCAACTACCCACCGCCTGTTCAAATGGGGACAACACGCGCCCCATGATAATGGAGCTCGCAATGATCGCTCCTGTACCAAGCTGTTGATTGAGAACTAAATACACGCCTAACGACAGAACTACCACTTGCAGTAAGGTTCTAAAGTATCGACTAAGTGCCAGTAGCTTTCCCGCTTTCGAATTAACTAACCACTGATAGGCAAGCATCTTTTCACTTTTATGTTCCCATACACGGCCAATATTCTCTGACATTCCCATCGCTTTAAGCATTGGGGCATTGCGCAAATAGTCGTTTAGCTCCATGTTGGTGCGATTCGAAAACTGAACAGACTCTTCATTAGTGGTTCTTGACTGAACCAACATGATCATTGCTAACAAGACAAAAGTAACAGTCCCAAATAGAGCAACTAAGCCAATGTATGGGTGAAGCATATAGAGAATAATGAGGAAGAACGGTGACCAAGGAATATCGAAAATTGCAGACGTCGATGGCGTCACCAGAAAATTACGGATCTCCGATAGATCCTGCAAACCTTGCTTTTCAATTCTGTTGGCTTGGGAGGATTGAGATATGCTTCGAGACAACAATAAGCCGCTTAAAGAAGCATCCAGTTTAAGTCCCGATTTTTGAAGAAGCTCTGTTCGAATATGCTCTAGTAGGAACTGCGCGGTAATAAGAAACAGCACAATCCCCATCAGCGCAAACATGGTTTCCATGCTATAACTCGACAAGACTCGATCGAATAACTGCAAACCATAAATAGGTAAAGACAGAACTAAGAAATTAATCGCAAGACTGAACCAAGCGGCTACCCACAATTCCTTGCGAGCCTGAGAAAACGCTGTTCTGATACGTTCCATGTGTTCTCTATACTGTTGTAATTGCTTCGTACTGGGCAGTATAGGAACTACGTTGGGTATTTCGAGATTATTTGATGATCAAACTCTCTTTAGAAACAAATCCTTAGTATAACGCTCACATCGTTTAGGCAAGTTGTAAAAGACGGCTGATTTCTTGCCCAGTCACAAACTGTCTTTGGCTTTCTTTTAACACCCAATTAATTGGATTTCTCACCCATGGCTGTGGGTCATTTTGCGGAAAGCGGTCTACCGTTCTTAATCCAACCACGTTCAAACCTACTTCCTGACACGTCTCTATACATCGTTTGGCGTGCCATGCTTGCGCAACCACTATCACGTTACGGCCCACGGATTTATCTAACGCTTTTCTTGCTACGTCAGTCGTGGTTTGGTAGTTGTCATCAGCAATTACATGTGCATTGGGCAAAGCCGTAATGTGCTCTGCTACTTCTTGTTGTATATGCGCGTCAAGAAATCCGTTTTCACGAACCAAATCAGTGGCTACATTGGCAAGTCGTTTGTTGACATCTTCGCTATCACCGAAAGAAAATGCCACTACGCTATGTGCATTGAGTGGTGAACCAAAGTTTTCGCTAACGAGCGTTGTAGTTTCTAAATACTGAGCAAGCCTTTGTTTCTGAACGGTATCTAGCTGATAGTCGAGTTGTTCAGATTTAAGAAAATTAGCCAAGATACTGGCTGACTGGCGAACGAGAGAAGCGTTAGATTGAGTGAGTAAGTCGATGAATTTTCGCATAGGAGCACCTTAATTTCAGCTCGCCTATCCGTTGACTTTTGAAGAGTCCTTTGACGCAGAACATAGTAACAGAATTATCGAAAAAGAACAGAAAAACGTTCAATTATTATACAAATTACTTCTAATTTAAAACCTCCTGATAAGTATCGTAAAAACTAGATTAGAAAAACATTATTCATGTCTTATCATTTAGTTAAGTATGGAATCTAGAGTAAGGGAGCAATATAAGTGCAAAAGTTGATGGCAAAGCTAGCTCTCTACGTTGCTTTCATTCCCGTGCTCACTTTTGCGTCCGATGAAATAGAAGCACCCAGTTTTTATGGCGGAAGAGGCGTCTCTCAGGGTGATACCTCTGAGGCACCTTCCACTATCGAATACCAAAGAAGGGCGCTCGCTCCCCCAATTATTGTCGAAACGATAATTGATGTCCCTTCAAATGTTGAGCTTAACAAACCATCATTGTCCCCAACTAATTCAAGTCAAACTGTTGAACTAGATTTGTCTCGTTTAACGCGCAACGATTGGCTACTTGCAAAAAAATCCATGTACTACTTTGATTTAAATTATCATCCTGAAACTGGGTTCTGGGATTCCGTACAAGGCTATCATCACGCGACCATGTGGGACATTGCGAGTGGAATTTCAGCAACGCTAGCAAGTTATGAACTTCAACTCATTTCCAGAGAAGAAGTAAGAGATAAACTTAGTCTTACTTTAGATACTCTCGCTACTCTAGCTTTGTATAAAAATACCCTCCCGAATAGGGAATACAGCACCAAACATGGAAAACCATCAGGCAGTTACAGCGACACCCAAAGTAATGGCAATGGTTGGTCGGCGCTTGATATAGGTCGATTACTTATTTGGCTACGCATCACCGAACAAATGCTGCCCGAACTGGCTAGTAAAGTCGCCATCATAAAAAAAAACTGGAAACTGGCATCAGCAGTTCACAAAGGTACCCTTTATGGCACCAAACTATATAAAAACAAAGAACACTACCGACAAGAAGGACGCTTAGGCTATCTGCAATACGCCGCACAAGGGTTTGAGTTATTCGGTTATAACTTAGCGCAGAGCTTTACCAAACAGCACGTAGAAAAAGTGTCGGTCGATGGTATGTCTGTATATGTGGATAATCGAAACGTCCCCTATTTCACTACTGATCCCTATGTACTAACTGCCATAGAAATAGGGGCAAAGAACGTATGGTGGAATCAACTTGATCAACTTTACCAACTGCATAAAAAACGTTCCAAACAGTTAGGACAACCTCAAGTATTTGCTGAAGACGCGATGAGTAAAAGTCCTTGGTTTGCCTATAACAATATTTACTATTATGGCAAACCTTGGCTGAGCGTGAGCCCCGGGGGTAAACCGATCGAGAACCCACAGACGTTCAGTTCAAAGATAGGATTCGGACTAAGTGTTTTATATGCCGACGATTTCTCACAACAACTCTACAACACGGTTGTTAAAACCAGTCTAAGCTCTCGAAGTATCCCAACTGGTCGTTATAAAAATGGCGGCACTAACACCGCCTATAACATCAATACCAACTCTCTTGTGCTTACAGCACTATGGTATAAAGCGCTTGGTAATCATGCTCTCTACCCTTATGCATTAGAGCAGTCAAATTCCGCCAAATAGCCTGCAAGTTCGCCAATGTTGTCACCTAGAGTGTTCTTACGTTAAACACATGCTCTACATTGCTGATAGCTGAAAGGAGTTCATCGTTAGGCTCTTGCTCAATATCGAGAATGGTATACGCGACCTCCTCTCGGCTTTTATTCAGCATATCGAGCACGTTAATATTCAAATCAGCCAACAGAGACAATACGCTACCCAAGACCCTAGGGACATTATCGTTAGCAAACGTAATTCGGTAGCCCTCTGCCCTTTCTAAACGAATCGTAGGAAAGTTAACTGAATTAGTAATGTTGCCATTTTCCAAGAAATCAATGAGCTGCTCCGCCCCCATGATGGCGCAATTTTCCTCTGCTTCGGACGTCGAAGCGCCAATATGAGGCATGAGGATCACGCCATCACGCCCAATAAGAGAGGGCGTTGGAAAGTCAGTCACATACTGATCAATTTGGTGATTCTCGAGCGCGGTTATTACTGCGTCTGTATCGACAATTTCTTTACGAGCAAAATTCAGCAACACCATGCCTGGTTTAGCTGAAGACAATAAATCGTGGTTAATCAATCCTATAGTTGAAGGCAGTGCAGGAACGTGAACGGTCACGAAATCACATTTTGCAATCACCGACACTAAATTCTCCGCTCGCTTAATACGACTTGATAACCGCCAAGCCGCTTCAACACTCAGCGCTGAATCGTAACCAATCACGTTCATACCAAGATCAATAGCGGTGTTAGCGACAGAGGCACCAATTGCGCCTAAACCAATTACACCAAGTGTTTTGCCTTTGATTTCAGAGCCAGAAAAACGCTTCTTTTCCTTCTCTAATAGCTTATCCATCGCCATAGCATCAGTCATATCCGAAAGGGTGTGGGAGTAACGAATCCCACCCACGACATCTCTTGCCGATAACAAAAGCCCGGTTAATACCAACTCTTTCACTGCATTGGCATTAGCACCCGGCGTATTAAACACGACGATTCCATTTTCTGTGCAAGATTTGATCGGGATATTGTTTACCCCTGCTCCGCATCGTGCAATGGCTTTAACGCTTGAAGCAATGGACTCATCATGGAGTTTATGACTACGAAGCAAAATTGCATCAGGCTCACCAAACTCACTACATACTTCATATTTGTCGCGTGAAAACTTATCCAATCCTTGATTCGAAATAGCGTTGTAGGTCTTTATTTTCTTCATTGTCGCTTCACCTTAAGTTGAAATTCCATTTCTACTCATCAGCGTACTGTTATTGTCCCAAAGCTGGCTTTTTTCTGTTGTGCCAGAGACAACAAAGCACCTGACCAGCAGGTGCTTTGTAATTATTGTGTGACTTCAGCATAAGCCCAATCTAGCCATGGCAGTAACGCTTCCAAGTCGCTAGATTCAACGGTAGCCCCTGCCCAAATTCTGAGTCCCACTGGCGCGTCCCGATAAGCGCCGATATCAAACGCGACACCTTCATCATCCAACAATTTAATCATCGCTTTAACTTGCTGCTCCGATGCATCAAGCGTGAGGCATACACTGGTGTTAGAACGTTGTGTTGGTTCTTTAGCTAAGAAGTGTATCCACTCTCGTGATTCCACGAAGTTTGTTAGTACAGCAAGGTTGGATTCTGATTTCTCAATCGCCGCACCTACACCGCCAATATCTGCCACCCAATCTAGAGCATCAATATAGTCCACTACGCATAACATAGAGGGCGTATTGATCGTCGCACCCTTGAAAATGCCTTCTATGAGCTTTCCACCCTTTGTCATGCGGAAAATCTTCGGCAGTGGCCAAGGGGGTGTATAAGTCTCTAATCGCTCGACCGCTTTAGGGCTCAAAACAATGACCCCATGAGCCCCTTCTCCACCTAACACCTTCTGCCAGCTGAAAGTGACCACATCCAGTTTTTCCCAAGGCATAGGCATCGCAAACACAGCGGAGGTTGCATCACAAATAGTCACCCCCTCTCTATCATCACTAATCCAATCACCATTCGGGACTTTCACTCCAGAGGTCGTGCCATTCCATGTAAAGATGGTATCGTGTTGTGGATTTGCCTGCGTTAGATCTGGTAGCGACCCATAATCGGCTAAATAGCTATTTACTTGCTCAAGTTTCAATTGCTTGGTGATGTCCGCTAACCAACCTGAGCCAAACGACTCCCAGTGGAAAACATCGATTGGACGATGACCTAACATCGACCACATCACCATCTCCATCGCTCCAGTATCGGACGCAGGAACGATGCCAACACGATAGTCTTCTGGGATACCCAGTATTGCTTTGGTTTTTTCTATCGACTCAGCCAGAACCGCTTTGCCTAAAGACGAACGGTGACTACGGCCTAATGTGGAAGCATCCAGTTGAGTGAGATCATACCCCGGACGCTTGCTACATGGTCCAGAAGAGAAGTTAGGGTTTTGCGGTTTGAGTTGAGGTTTCATAAGCCTCCCTGCTTGTGAATATTGAATAACTATTCATCACATTGTCGTAAAACAGACGCTAAGGCAAGAGGGTTATGCTGATCGGCAATAAATATGTGTATTTACTGTGTGAAATGAGCCGTTTTCTCTGCAAAAACAACAAAAGAGTACTTTGGATTTTTGAGACAACCCCAAATTAAAAAGGCAGTGCTTTTACGCACTGCCTTAAACTAGATACTGTTTGTTGCTTATCCCACAACACCAACAGCAGCTTGCATGATGATGCCGCAGATGTAAGCTCCGTACGTCCCTAGCGCATAACCAAGTACTGCCATCAAAATACCTACTGGTGCTAGTGATGGGTGGAAAGCCGCGGCGACAACAGGCGCTGATGCTGCACCACCAACGTTGGCTTGGCTACCTACAGCCATGAAGAATAGCGGTGCACGAATCAGCTTAGCCACAAATATCATCAACAATGCGTGAATCGTCAGCCATGTGATACCGATAAAGAAGTAGCCCGGATTATCTAGAATCGCAGTCACGTCCATTTGCATACCGATAGTCGCCACTAGGATATAGATAAATGCTGAACCGATTTTAGAGGCTCCAGCATGTTCTAGTGTGCGCGCGGGTTTGAACATAGAAGCAATCAATGCAAATGTCGTAACAAGAACGATGAGCCAGAAGAATCCTGACGTCAGACTGTATTTCTCTAACCCTGGCGCATTGGTTGCGATCCAAGGAGCAATCAAATCAGAGCCAAAATGTGCAAGACCCGTTAAGCCAAAGGCGATCGCCACGACTTTCATCATATCTGTCGTTGTGATTGGACGAGAGTTTTCCTCTTCGTACTTCGCAACGGTTTCTTTTAGTTCATCGATAGAAGAGGTGTCAGCTTTAAGCCATGCATCCATTTTCTTTTGACGACCAGCCATGATAAGCAAGATAGCCATCCAAATGTTGGCACAAATAACATCAACCGTAATCATCGCAGAAAATAGTTGGTCGCCTACACCGAACACTTCTTTCATCGCAGCTTGGTTAGCACCGCCACCAATCCACGAACCTGCAACTGTTGTTAGGCCACGCCATACATCACCAGAAACGAGGTCTGGATTGATAAAATCTAAAATTACGATTGCGGCTGGTCCACCAATGATGATACCCAATGTACCCGTTAAGAACATAATAACCGCTTTCGAACCTAAGCCGAAAATCTTCTTCAAGTCTGCAGAAACGATCAACAGAACCAAAGCGCCCGGCAGTAAGTATCGGCTAGCAACAAAATATAGCTTAGAGTCAGAACCGTCGATAATGCCCGTTGTATTAAGTAAAGACGGGAGGAAATAGCACAGCAACAGACCTGGGACAAAAGAGTAGAATTTTCTCCAGAAAGGATTTTTGCTGCTCTCGGTGATAAATACTCCACCAAGAATGGCAGCAAGTAAGCCCATTATGACTGCGTCATTCGTGATCATTATTATTAGTCTCCTTAACTTGCATCCATTGAAACATTTGGACACATTTGGTCAGTGGCCAGAGACTATACATACATCTCTTTATTGTCACAAATTTTAACAATTTTTACCCAATCGAAATGAATAAATAGAAATTCATCTTTGCCAAAAATCGTTTAGCCTACGCGTTTTGAGTCTGTCGATTGCGTATAGCCATTCACTAGAATTAAGTAAAAACGCTATATTATCAGCAAGTTGTAATACGAACTTTATGTTGTTCAGTAATCATTTTGGCAACAATTCCTTCACCACTAATCATCAACTCCGCAATACAACTAGACGCATAAAAATTGTTAAATCGTACAAATATCAAACAAACATCTATTGATTGTTATTTGATACAAATCACATTTGAGAACATAAAAGTGTTGAATTTTAACGGTGATTTTCACGAAACTTGACACCATGTATCACATTTTCAGCACTATTTGCCGCAACTGAACCAAAAAAAGAGGAGCAAAGCTCCTCTTTCGTTTACTCGTTAACATTGAGTATAGGTCATTCCATCGTCGGCATTGAGAATGAGCTTGCATGCTGTTCTAATCGAACACTAGCAGGCCAACGACTAGTCACGGTTTTCATCTTAGTATAGAAACGTACGCCATCATTTCCATGAACGTTTAAAGGTCCAAAGATAGAACGCTTCCACCCTCCAAAACTATGAAATGCCATTGGAACAGGAATTGGCACGTTCACACCCACCATGCCAGCTTGAACATCCTCACTAAACTGACGTGCGGTTTCCCCATCACGAGTGAAAATAGCGGTCCCGTTACCATATTCATGTTGATTGATTAATGATAAAGCCGTTTCGTAGTCACTGACACGAACCACGGCTAACACCGGTCCAAAAATCTCTTCCTTATACACTGTCATTTCTGGCGTGACGTTATCAATCAGAGTTGGGCCAACAAAGTACCCTGTTTCATTTCCCGTAACGGTAAAGTCGCGGCCATCAACAACAATTTCAGCACCTTGTTCTTCGCCGCTAGTGATATAGTCGCAAATGGTTTGTTTGTGAAGCGCAGATATCACCGGGCCCATATCGTTTTCAGTACCCTCCACAATACCTGGGCCTACTTTCATTTGTGAAATTTGCTGTGTGAGCTTCTCAATCAAACGGTTTGCGGTCTCATCGCCGACTGCCACTGCGACGGACAGTGCCATACAACGCTCACCTGCTGCACCATATGCCGCCCCCATAATGGCGTTGGTCGCCATATCCATATCGGCATCTGGCATCAAGATGCAGTGGTTCTTCGCCCCGCCAAGGGCTTGGCAGCGTTTCCCATGAGCAGAGGCTGTGGCATAAATGTATTCAGCGATTGGTGTGGAACCAACAAAACTAACCGCCTCTACTTTAGGTGACGTAAGCAAGGCGTCTACAACTTCTTTATCACCATTAACTACATTAAAGACACCATCAGGTAATCCCGCTTGTTTTAACAATTCAGCAAGAATCAAAGCCGTTGACGGATCTTTCTCAGACGGTTTCAACACAAAAGTATTACCCGTCGCTATGGCAACTGGAAACATCCACATTGGAACCATGGCTGGGAAATTAAACGGAGTAATACCAACACAAACACCGAGAGGTTGCATTAAAGAGTGACTGTCAACGCCAGTACCGACATTAGCTGAGTGCTCACCTTTCTGTAAGTGAGGGATACCACAGGCAAACTCCACCACTTCTAACCCACGAGTCACCTCCCCTATCGCATCGGAGTATACCTTGCCATGCTCATTTGAAATGGTGCGTGCTATCCGATCCATATTTGCTTCAAGTAACGCCTTGAATTGAAACATCACTCGCGCACGTTTGAGCGGTGACGTCTTAGACCAAGCTTTAAAGGCTGTACTCGCCACTTCAACCGCTTGCTCAGCTTCATGAGCGTAACTCAATACCACTTGTTTTGTTTGTTCTCCGGTTGCAGGGTTATAGACCGCACCAAAGCGCTCACTTTCACTGTTAACAATCGCCCCTGCGACATAGTTTTGAATGGTTTCCATAGTATCTCCACAATTCTAATAAATACTCAGGCATCGAATATCACTACGATGTACTCGGCCTGAGTGCATGTAGTTACATTCGATTTTTCCACGCTGAAACAAGCGTTAGATAGTTCGCCTTTATATTCGCTTTGAATGTGTCGTCATCTAATTGGTTAGCAAGCCACGCTTTCGAAGGCTCACCAAAGATAGTCCGCCCTACAGCAAACCCTTTAACAAGCTTACTGGCTTGAGCGTGTTTAAACCCTTCAGCCAGCGCCTCTTTCGAGGCATCTAATCCAAGTAAGACAACGCCATAGCAATGGCTGTCATTGCTTGACACTAGATCTTCAACCGCTCTCCAGCCTTCAGGTAATAGAGGAGGCAACTTCCACCAATCCGGTTTGATTCCTATCTGATAGAGTCGCTGTATCGTTTCGATATAATAGTTATCACCTTGAGGCATCGAGCTTGGCAGAATGACTTCAATCAGTAATTCATGCCCTGATTGGCAGCATGCAAGATAAACATCACTTAGTAGGCGCTCTTGTTGCTTTTTGAGTTCAAGAGCATCGTCAGGATGATAGAAGACTAAGCACTTCACAATGTGTTCTTTAGGCCAAGACACAAGTTGCGAACCAATATTGCCATGTTCAAGCTCCAAAGGACGAGAGCCTGGCAGCTCGATTGGTCTTCCAATCCACCAACCTTTACCTGTTGCTTCATTGAGTGCAGCTTGTCCATAAGTACTATCACATAACAAACCGGCTCCGCCTTGTAACCCCTGCTCACGCACTGTTTCTGAATACGCTTCTAGTATCAGCTTCTTGAGCTTGGGCAACTGACTCAATGACGCACCGACATCTTGAGCCATTTGCTCCAATTGAATTCGATGGTCAAAGGCAAGTATGCAAAGGTCGTCCCACTCTTTATCTCGAGTAGTCACACGATGTAAGTGATTCAATCTTGTATCTAAGTCTGGCCTTGGGACTTGCTCTGCACGTGATAAGTAATCGTCCAACTCCTCTTTCGAAGGCATCGCCGGAGCGCAACCGTGACGAGAGACAACTAGTGCTCCACAAGCATTCGCATAATCACACGCTTGTTGCCAGCTTTCATCATTGAGGTAGCCTCGCAATAGTCCAGACATAAAGGCATCGCCAGCGCCGAGCACATTAAGCACATCAACTCGTACACCCGTTGCGTTAATTGCACCATCAAGGTGGTCTGGAATTTGCGAATCGTAGACCGAGCAACCTAAAGCACCTCGTTTGCAAACCAATGTCGCATCAGTGACTTTGCGCACCCCATTAAGTGCTTGTAACGTCTCGGTTGAACCACCTGCAATATGGAACTCCTCTTCTGTCCCGACGATCAAATCGAACAGGCCGAGTACCTCTTGTAATTGTTCAGTGACAGCTCCTGATTCAATAAAGCGAGTCTCACCATCACCCAGTGAAGTTAGTCCCCAAAGCACCGGACGATAATCGATATCCAACGCCGTTCTTACGCCGTGCTTTCTTGCATAGCGAAGTGCAGTAAGCACGGCATCTCGGGTCTTAGGATTCGACAAATGCGTGCCCGTGATAGCGAGGCAGCGTGCTGACGCAATATAGTCTTCGTCTATATCGTCAGACGTAATGGCCATATCGGCACAGTTGTCACGGTAGAAGATCAGCGGGAAAGTATCTTCATCTTTGATACCCAATATGACTAAGGCAGTTAGACGTTCTTTATCAGTAATTAAGAAACTGGTGTCTACACCAAGTCTTTCAAGCTCTTCACGAAGAAATCGTCCCATATGTTCATCGCCCACACGAGCCAGCATTGACGACTTTAACCCTTGTCTCGCTGTGCCATACGCGACATTACCAGATGAGCCACCTAGGTATTTCGAAAAGCTGCTCATGTCTTCTAGCCGTGAACCAATTTGCTGACCATAAAAATCGACGGCCACCCTGCCCATGCAAATCACATCAAACTTCTTATACTTCTGCCTCATTACCTCATCTCCTCCAAGATTAATGAAATGTTTATTTCATTTTATTATAAATTGGAATTATCGATAAAAACCGTGATCGGCCGCCAGTTTTTATGTCCAATCTAATCAACAAACCTAAAAAACGATCGAAATCGAAAATTATTTTTCATTTAACCGAGATCGTTTATCAAATCACACCACCATGCCCCGATCCATTTATAACTTTTAAAAAACACACGTTACAGATTATTTATTCCGTTTTAAAACATACACTTAAATAGAAAAACGCCAATAGGCAAGAAAATCAAGTGAGATCGAGATAACACTTTTAACAATTACGACACATTAACAGTGGTGATATTTTGAACATCACCTTATAGTTAAAAACCAACGGATAGTAGAAAATATTTTTCAATCAAGTTTGCTACCACCGTTAGTAAAAAGTCAGAGTGAATACTGAATAAATGCTCTACAGATTTCATCTAATAACGAAATGAAATATTCATATTTGTCGATAGATAAGTGTGATGGATACCAAGGAGGCATTTATGCCAACTAAGAAACAAGGGATTACTATGTTGCTGGACAGAATGTTAATACTCGCATCAAACACCAAAGCACTGCTTAAAGGAACGCTATTAGTTCTTGGACTTATTGTTCTTACCGCTTGTGGTCAGGAAGAGAAAAAAGACGATGTAACACGCATTGGAGTAGCGATACCAAACTTCGATGACACCTTCATGGTTTATATGAAAGATGCCATGGATAAATACGCTAAGCAGTTTGATGGCAAAGTCGAACTCACATTTGTGGACGCCAAAGAAGACGCAGCCAAGCAATTAGGCCAAGTAGAGAACTTCATCGTTCAGCAAATGGACGCCATTATTTTGGTTCCAGTTAACACCGATGCCACGCAACCTCTTACAGACCGAATCATCAAGGCAGGGATTCAACTTGTTTATCTGAACCGTCGACCTGACTATCTGCCCGATAGTGTGTTCTACGTTGGTTCTGAAGAGCTGAAATTTGGCGAAACACAAGCTCAATACATCACAGATTCAGTGGACGGCGGTAATGTTGCCATTCTTATGGGCATGCTGACTCATGAAGCCGCAATCATGCGCACTAAAGGTGTCGAAGACTACTTGTCTAAAAATCCAAACTTCCACGTTGTCAGAAAACAAACCGGTCTATGGCAGCGCTCACAAGGCATGACGGTTATGGAAAACTGGCTCAATTCAGGAGACAAGCTTGATGTCATCGTTGCAAACAATGACGACATGGCTCTAGGAGCAATTCAAGCATTGCGCGCAGCAGGCAAGCTTGATGACACCTTAGTCGTTGGCGTTGACGCAACACCTGATGGTTTGGTCGCGGTAAAAGATGGAGCCCTAAGCGCTACTGTATTCCAAGATGGCGCGGGCCAAGCACGAGGTGCTATCGATGCTGCGGTAGATGCTGTTAAAGGCAAAAAACATCAACAGGTCACTTGGATCCCCGCTGAGCTTGTGACTCAAAGTAATTTAGCAGCATTCGAAGCGAAGCAAAAAGGTTAACCACCCACGCTCCGTGTTCTCCCCCTCTTTAGAATACGGAGCTTTTTTCGGAGTAGTAATAGTATGAGCCAAGTCTTACTAGAAATGCGTGGAATCACCAAAACCTTTCCTGGTGTAAAAGCGCTCGATAATGTGCAGCTCACTTTGAAACAAGGCCGAGTTATGGCGTTGATGGGTGAAAATGGTGCGGGTAAATCAACCCTAATGAAAGTGATGTTTGGTATTTACCAAAGAGACAGCGGTACCATTCGCTACAAGGGAGAAAATGTTGAGTTTCAAGGCGCCAAAGAAGCGTTAGAAGCGGGTATTTCAATGATACACCAAGAGCTATCTCCTATCCTGCATCGAAGCATCGCAGAAAATATCTGGCTGGGTAGAGAACCTCTAAAAGGGCCACTGCGCCTTGTAGACCACGCCAAGATGTACAGTGACACCACAGAGTTATTAAGTAAATTGGACTTAAAACTCGACCCCAAAACTCCAATGAGTGAACTGACCGTCGCAACTATGCAAATGGTGGAGATTGCGAAAGCTATCTCCTATCAATCAGAGATCATCATTATGGATGAACCAACTTCCGCACTCACGGATAAAGAAGTTGACCATCTGTTCGAAATCATCGAAATGCTGAAGTCTCGTGGTTGTGCGATTGTTTACATCAGTCACAAGATGGATGAGATATTCAGGATCTGTGACGATATTACTGTCTTTCGTGACGGCTGTTTTGTTGGCGAGCGCGAAGCGAAGCTTACCAACAATGACGAATTGGTACAGATGATGGTAGGTCGAGATTTGGGAGAAGTATTCCCTCACCCAACCGCCAAACCGGGTAAAACTCGCTTGGAGGTTGAAAACCTCACCGTTGAAGGCGCATTCAGCGATATCAACTTCAAATTACACGAAGGAGAAATTCTTGGAATCGCGGGTCTAGTAGGCGCAGGTAGAACCGAGTTAATTGAAACGCTTTTCGGCGTTAGGCAAAAAGATGCAGGCACCATTCGAATCAATGGTGATTACGTCGAAATTAACACACCACAAGATGCTATCCGACACAAAATGGCATTCCTAACCGAAGATCGACGACATTCAGGGCTTTATCTGATGCTCGATATTTTCGCCAATACCTCCATTGCTCATTTGGACGCCTACCGAAATAAAGTCGTCAATGTGCTCGATGTGAGAAAGATGAAGCAAGACAGCCAAACCCACTGTGAAAAGCTAAAAGTAAAAACGCCGGGAATGTACGAAATGATCGACAACCTGAGCGGCGGTAATCAACAAAAAGTCTTGTTGGCCCGCTGGATGCTGACCAAACCTGACATCTTATTCCTAGACGAACCCACCAGAGGAATCGACGTTGGAGCGAAGTCAGAAATCTACAAGCTAATGCGTCTGCTAACTGGCATGGGTAAAAGCTTGGTCATGATCTCATCAGAACTTCCAGAAGTCATGGGAATGAGCGACCGCATCTTAGTTATGCATGAAGGCAAACTCAAAGGTCTTATCGACGGCCCTGATGCAACGCAACAGAAAATCATGTCGATGGCACTCAATTAAACATTGAGACAACCCCAATATTTAAAACACCGCGAGTCTTTCAAATTAGGACTTGAGGCCAGAGTAGTAACTCAAGGAATGCAGTTATGATTGCTAAACTGATTAAAGCGACCTCATCAGAAGGTCAAGCTCAAACCAATTTCAAACGATTGATATCCAAGTACGCGATATACGTCGTCTTCGTCTTTATGTGCGTAGTGATGTCCATCCTCTCACCCGTTTTCTTATCAGTCGCTAACTTATTGAATGTAATGACTCAAATGGCAAGTATTGGTCTTCTTGCTCTTGGCGTTACAATCATCATTATTACCCGAGGCATTGACTTATCTTCCGGTTCAGTGCTTGCGGTAGCGGCAGTGGTCTCAGCTAGTATGGCGCAAACCATCGACTGGTCAATGCGTATGTACCCTGCTATGCCAGAGCTACCTATCATCGTTCCTATTCTAGCGGCATTAGCTGTTGGCGCATTATGCGGTTATATCAATGGAGCACTCATTGCTTACACTGGTATTCCTCCATTCATTGCGACTCTAGGTATGATGATCGTTGCCCGTGGCGCTGCCCTGCTTTACTCAGATGGCCGCCCTGTAAGTAGCCTCATTGATTCTTATCAATGGATTGGCCAAGGCAGCATCGTGGGTATTCCTGTTCCTGTTATCATTTTCGCTGTGATGGCATTCGTCTCATATGTACTACTGAACTACACCCGATTTGGTAAATACGCTTATGCCATCGGTGGTAACGAAACCGCCGCGTACGTCTCTGGCATCAATGTAAAGCGCTATAAGATCTTGGTTTATACCTACGCTGGTTTGTTAGCGGGTATATCTGCGCTGATTTTGGCGGCTCGAATCAACTCTGGTCAACCGGGTCTGGGGATCATGTACGAGCTAGATGCAATCGCAGCAGCGACTGTCGGCGGCGTATCGCACGCTGGAGGCATTGGTACGATACAAGGAACTATTATCGGTACCATGATTATGGGTGTACTTCAAAATGGTCTCGACCTTCTCAACGTTTCGGCCTACTGGCAGCAAGTAGTAAAAGGCTTAGTCATTATCTTTGCCGTTATGTTTGATATGAAGCGCCATAAGAAGAGTAAATAGTGCAACTACAGAATAACTTTGAGTAGGGTACGAGGCGGCTCTTATCTAGGATACCTTGGATGCCTCGGTATAGTCGCTCTCGGTTTGGCTCATCGCGCCTTTTTACAAGGCGCGTTTTTCTTCCTCGTTACACACTCAATGAAACAAATATTTCAAACCACTATAAAATGAGGTATTTTGTACGTCTATCCTTTGATTTTGGCTTTCGGAGAACTCTATGATAGCGGCTGCTACATTAAGTGAACTACAAGAACAAATACGTTTAGAATATTCCGGCTTAAGTAAACGACTTCAACAAGTAGCAAAATATGTGCTTGATAACCCAAATGATATCGCACTGGAAACTGTTGCTATCATTGCGCAGAAAGCCGAAGTTCCACCTTCCACCTTAATTCGATTTGCCAGCGCCTTTGGTTTTAGTGGCTTCAATGAGATGAAACAGTTATTTCGTAACAAAATCGTTGAAGAGACCTCAAGCTATACCGATCGAGCAAGAATCCACAAGCAACTACACACTGAACCATTAGCACCTGAAAGCCCAAAACAGATACTTCAAGAGTTTGCCAACGCCAACTCACAAGCCATGAATTTCCTAGCAAACCAAACCTCAGAGCACGATCTTAATAGTGCTATCGATATTCTACAGAGCTGTGAAAACATCTATCTAATTGGCTTACGCCGCTCTTTTAGCGTGGCTTCCTACTTCACTTATGCACTACGTCATTTAAACAAACGTGCATTTCTGATTGATGGCCTCGGGGGAATGTATGAAGAACAACTGAGCATGATTGGTCCAAACGATGCCATTGTTGCCATCAGCTTTAGTCCTTATGCCAATGAAACCGTCGCCCTAAGTGAAGTGGCTTCCAAAGCAGGTGCGAAGCAGATAGTGATAACAGATAGTCAGGTAAGCCCCCTCGCTGCTTTTAGCGATGTCAGTTTCGTCATCAAAGAAGCCAAAGTGGACGCCTTTCGCTCTCAATCCGCTTCGTTATGTTTGGTTCAGAGTATTGCCGTTGCCATGGCGATTAATAATGAACACGAATAAAAACAGCGCCCTAATTTGGGCGCTGTTTTTATGACATCGTCAAGAACTAGATAAAGACCGTTCGCTTGCTATTCATTGACTCAATTGCGGCGTCTGCTAAACGCAGTGCAAACTCGCCATCGATACCGGAACAATTAGGCTTACCACCATTAAGAATGTCTACGAAGTGTTGCCACTCCGCAATGTACGCATCTTTATATCTCTCTAAGAAGAAGTGTAGTGGTTTCGCACATTCTACTCCTTGATCAGAAGTCATACTTATCAGGTTCTCACGGACGTTTTCCGCTTGAAGCATGCCTTTCTCGCCGTGCAGTTCAATACGCTGATCGTAGCCGTAACCAGACTTACGACTATTCTGAATCATAGCGATTGCACCAGACGCAAAGTTCAATACAATCACTCCGGTATCAATGTCACCTGCCTTTCCGATCTCAGGGTCTATTTTACAACTGCCATGAGCAGTGACCGAGACTGGATCTTCACCCAAAATGAATCTCGCCATATCAAGATCATGGATAGTCATATCACGGAACATGCCACCAGATACTTTACTGTATTCTGCAGGTGGCGGCTCTGGGTCGCGAGAGGTAATCGTCAATGTCGCAGGCTCACCTACTTCACCTTCTACCACACGTTGTTTCAGGTTCGAAAAGTGAGGGTCAAAACGGCGATTAAAACCGACAAGTAAAGGCACCTTATATTGTTCAACAACACCCAAGCAATCACGAACTCGGCTTGAATCGAGATCGATCGGCTTTTCGCAGAAGATCGTTTTACCAGCTTTCGCGCCCAGTTCAATCAAATCAGCGTGAGTATCGGTAGCGGAGCAAATACATACCGCATCAACACTTGTGTCGGCCATTGCGTCTTCAATAGATTGACGTTTAGCACCATATTGGTCGCATAAAAGATTGGCATTGACATCATAAGGGTCAATCACCGAATACAAGTTAGTTTCAGGGTGATTGGCAATGTTCACAGCATGAACTTGCCCAATGCGCCCAGCTCCAAACAGCGCGATATTATACATTCTGCACTCCTTCCTTTGCTTGTCGTTAGTCCAACTCGATGGTGAGTCAAACCAGAATAAGTTGCTCATGAGCGGCATGGTTTCGGTAGGTAGCCATATGACACTCATCGCGATTACATGTAGTCCTCAGAATTAATCCATGCATGAGGCCCCTCCCAACTGAACAGCCATTTGCGCTTAGGTCCGGCCATTACATTCAGGTAATAGCTGTCATAGCCTGCCATGGTAGCTACAGGGTGGTAACCTTTTGGCACCATGACCACATCTTTGTCATACACCGCCATGCACTCATCTAACTCCCTATCATCGGTGTACACGCGCTGCATACAAAAGCCTTGAGACGGGTCTAAGCGATGATAATAAGTTTCTTCTAAATAGGTTTCTTGGCCGTCGATATCTTGGTCGTGTTTATGGCTAGGATAAGAACTCGTACAGCCCTCTTCAGTAAAGACCTCTACAACGAGCAGGCTGTCCGCGAGTTTGTTATCTGGGAGAATATTGTGTACGTACCTTTGGTTCTGTCGTTTACCTCGGTGTTCAGCATCAACATCTTGAGGGGCGATATGACGAGTCGAAAAAGTACCTTCACTTGGCGCTTCGCAAACCGCCAGTTCCAAATCCGTTTCGGCCAGTACGTGAACACTCTGTTGGGGCGCGACATACACTGAGTGTGGCTTAATACGCTGTTGGTTTTCATCTTTTTCGAATGGCGACATACGTTCACCAATATTACTAAATACCTGATTATTAACCGTCACAGTTGCTCTTCCCGACACCAAGACTAAACACTTCTCGGTAGCCGTTTGATCAAGCATTAACACTTCCCCTTTTGCGATCTCATAAACTGAAAAGCCAACATATTGCCAATTTGCACTCTCTGGCGTAATCGATTGAACACGAGAATCAAGAGATGATTGACAATACTTAGAAAGTAGATAAGACATTGAGAGCGCTCCGTTGCCAATAGGCCATATGAAATATTTAATTCAATTATATTTATATGGAATATTTATTTCGTGACATAGACAACAAAGTCCACTTAATACGGAGAATATTTAACCGTTAAGTGGACATATTATTTGCTTAGAACAGGGCTTTCATACCTTTAAGCATCTTAGTAGCGACATCGTAATAATCTTGCTCCCACATTTGATCATTTAGATATTCGCCCGAATAGAAGCCTTGGTAACCCGTAGACTGGATGGCATCAACCCACTCAGACAAAGGAATATCGCCTTGCCCAATAAAGTGACCACGTAACTCTCTTTCATCTGGCCAAGCTGCTCCTTCTTCAGGGCGAGTACCATCTGAAATATGGACGTTGTAGATAAGGGAGGGATCAATGTTGGCGATTTGCTCGAGACTTGCGCCTCGGCATGCCCAAAAATGCCAGGTATCGAGAACAAAGCCAAAGTTGTCGCGCCCTACAGCATCTAACAAACGATAGTAATCGTCGAGCGAAGCAATGGGAGTCCATGCTGCACCCTCATATTGAAAGCGAATGCCATAATCTTTACCTATATCCGCAATCGAACGTATATTTTGAGCTGTCAGCTCAATATTTTGCTCTAAAGTGAGTCCGTTCAATGCTTCAAAGGCATTAAGTTGAATGTTAGGTGCACCTATTTGCTGAGCGAACTGACATAACACTTCGGCATCTTGGAACAATTGAGCTTTCGACGCTTTATCCGTCACTTCGATGGCGCCAATAATATCAATCGCTGTAGGCTCTATGTTGAAATGATCTAAACGCTGTTTAAATTGCTCTGCGGATAGGCCGGCTTTAATGTAGCGCCAGAGTTTGTCGGTGTGGATTTCTAACCCTTGATACCCAGTATCATGAGCTAAACGAATGTCAGAAATAACATTGCTGTGGAGTGAACACATTCCATGTAAAGCATAACGCATAGTGGATCTCCTTGAATTTTGGCAACAAGAAGCTAAGCCTTGATGCATTTGCTTTACAAGGCTTACTCTTTAATAGTCTGGATGTTCATTAATTGTGATTAATTTACTTCGCGGCACATTAAGCTAACCGCTAATGTCTGAGCTAGGTACATTGAACTACTCAACGAGCGGAACCCCATTACCTCGCCTTCTTGCACTTCAAAACACACTTCCATCTTACTGCCTTGAGGCGTCATCTGATTGTCGGTAATGGCGATAATAGGTACGTTCTTTTTGTATGCTTCGTCAATTAGGTCACTGGTCTCTTGCGCGTAAGGGTTGAATGTCACCGTGAACAGCACATCATTTTCGTTCATACGACGCGTCATGGGCGACAACATACCACCATGATCATCTAAGAGCACAACGTTGTTATCCGATTTCATTAACGCATACCAGAGGTAGAACGCTACAGGGTAAGCTCGGCGCATCCCTTGAATGTAGATGGTTTCAGCCCCTTCAAGCATGGCCACAGCACGTTCCAATTTCTGTGGCGACACCATAACTTGAAGTTGTTCAAGCGCCTCAATATTGGCATCACCAAAATCTTGAAAGATGGCTTGTGGAGAATCGTGTGGTACATCTTCCATCTCACGCGCTTTACGAACACGTTCTTTGTAGTCTCTAGGACGATTCAAATACTGATCTCTAAACAGTATCTGCATAGACGTGAAGCCATCAAAGCCCATCGCATTGGAGAATCGACTTAGTGTCGACAACGGTACATTGGCTTGTTGGGCGATGGTTGCCATGGTTTCTACGGCGACCAGCATTGGCTGTTCCATGACAAAGTCGGCGACCTGCTGCAGCCTACTGCTCAGGCCGTCATAGCGTTTCACGATAAGTTCGCGTAACGAATCTAAATCAGCGGGTACTTTTACTTCTACATCCATAGTGATAACGCTCTCCTATTCGAACGCAATAAATAGTCAACCGGTCCCCTTCCCAAATTAGGTTGGGGACTCTATTTTATGATAATAATTCAAAGTTGCGAATCGCTTCTTGCTTAACATACGGCATTGCTTTCTGCATAAAGTAGATTCGATCAAATTTCTGCGGTTCATCATTCATATAACCGCGCAAGTTATGACCAAGAGCTTGACGCAAGCAGGTACCAATATTGAATTTTGATACGCGACTCTGTTTCAACTTAAGCATGTCTTCATCGCGAATACCGCTCGTTCCGTGAATGACTAAAGGTACAGTGACCTCATTGGCAATACGATCTAAACGCCCAAAGTCGATAGTACAGGTTGGCTCGGTCAAACGATGAATATTGCCTACCGAGATTGCTACACAGTCAACGCCACTTTCTTGGGCAAATCTAGCAGCATCCTCAGGCTCAGTATAGATAGATTTGATATGGTCGCGTCCCTCTTCGTAAGGTACTGAGCCAATCTCACCTTCTACAGAAGCACCCAGTGCGTGAGCCACTTCGACCACTTTTTTTGTGCGAGCGATGTTTTCATCCAGAGTCAGTTGAGAGCCATCAAACATAACCGAGCTGAAACCCGCTTTAAGCGCACGATAGACAATGTCTTCTTCATAAGTATGGTCCAAATGTAGGCAGACCGGTACGCTGCTCTTGTGAGCGAGGTTGAGGAACATCGCCGCAGCGGTTTCCACACCGTAGAAATCGACAACGTCTTTATTACAAGCCAGAATGACAGGCTTACCAACTTCTTCCGCCGCTTCTACCACTGCTCTTGCGTCTTCGAAACCGAAAATATTAAAACAAGGTACTGAATAATCAGAAGCCGCCGCATCAGGTAATAGATCATTAAGATTCACTAACATGCTTTGTCTCCTATTTGAACTTCGCAATCATATCTTTGATACCGGGAATGGTATTCACTTGATATTCATGGTGAGGGTCAAAATGTTGAATCAGAGACTTGTCAGTCTTCCCAACAATAATGGTGAAGTAATACATCTCATAGCCCGGTGCCGCCACACTTGGGTGGTAACCTTTGTCGATAGCGATTACTGAGCCTGTTTTAACGTGATAAACCGGACCATGGTCATCTTCATGTTCATACAAGAACTGAGCACCAAAACCGAAATCAGGGTTAAAACGGAACTGATACACTTCTTCGTACAGTGTTTCTCGACTGCCATCTTCTTTCACACGATCTTCATCATGCTTATGTGGAGGGAAACCTGACCAACCACCAGCGCCAACCGTAAACAATTCGCTGACTAACAAACGACCGCGTTTGTCAGCATTTGATTGACCAAGAACATGTTTGATTTTACGGTGCGTTTTGGTGTCGTCTGAGCCGTATTGAACGATATCGACATTCTCTTCACGAACGCAGAACGGTTCTAGTGACGCTTCAAACTTACCGCCAGCAATCATGATGTCGGCATTCTCGCTGACACACTCTATTTGCGCTGTGTAACCAAGTGGTACATAAACCGCTTCTGGATTGCCGTCCCACACTGACGCACGTTTACCAATGTTGTCGAACACTTGGGTGTCTTGCCCATTAGTCACTGAAACACTACAAGTGCCACCAGCTAATACGATGACAGACTCATACCCTTCAACCTCATGGTTGAATGTGCCGCCTTGAGTCAAACAAACTTGGTTGAAATAACACAAAGGTGTGACTTCATCATTAATACCTACAATGGGCTCATTTTTATTATCGTAGGGTGGTATGTGTTTACCCATATTCTTTCTCCTCACTGCTCTTTTCTTTGAGCGCAGTTTCAATTCCCTAAACTTGTTCATTAATAAAAAAAACCGGGCCACGATGGTGCGTATTTTCGCGAGTATCTGAGGTCGAAATACCGGCCCGGGAGACTAAATACTGTCTTCAATCACATCAGTCGATGCCACTAAACACCTTGGTTTCTTGTCTCAATAAAATCAAAAAGCTGCTCTTTCGTTGGCATAGCTTCGGTACAGCTATCCCCACTGACATTAATCGCAGCCGCAGCGGATCCATTTCTCACGCCTTCTTGCAGTGTGCCACCATTCACTAAGGTCCAAATCAAACCACCTGCAAAGGAGTCACCAGAGCCAAATGGCTTATTCACTTCAACTCGGAAGATGCCTTGCTGGAACTTAGAGCCATCACGGCAATACACTTTCGAACCAAACTCACCAGCCTTAATCACCACAATCTGGGTGTTGTCGCGCATAAAGCGTTCTGCTGTGGCATCGTCATCCTTATTGCCCGGTGCAATCACCGTTTCCATCATGTCGAACTCTTCACGATTACCGATCACGATATCGGACAAGCTAGAGGCAATCCCGTAATAGATAGAAGCATCAGTATCGGTGCGCCATGAATAAGGACGGTAGTCCACATCCAAGACAACTAAAGTGTTACTGCGACGCGCATGTTGCATCGCGATCAGCGTAGCTTCACGACTTGGGCTCTCAGAAAGTGCCGTGCCTGTCACCACCAAAACCTTTGAACTTGCGATATATTCAGGGTCGATTTGCTCTGGCTTTATCGTCAGATCAGAAGCGTTATTTCGATAGATAAGGACCGTACAGTCACTTGGTTTCATCTCAGTGAAAGCGACCGAAGTGCGAGAGCCAGAGTTGTCAGTCATCATGCCGTCTAGGTTGATCCCCTGTCCTGACATGTAACCTTTTACATAGCCACCAAACGCATCATCAGCAACACAACCAATGAAACCCACTTTGCCACCTAGTTTGCTCACAGCGACCGCAATATTGGCCGCTGAACCACCAACAAACTTGTTGAAGCCCGACAAATCCGCCATATCGGTTTTTGATTCGCGGGCGTATAGATCCACACCCGCGCGTCCTAAAACGATGGCATCCAACGGTCTGTCATGTTGAAATGCAATTTTCGTCATCGTCGTTCCTATTATTTGTAGCTAACCCAAGCCGCGCCTTGGTCTGCAGACTCAACGCACTTCTCACACAAACGAACCCCTTCGATGCCGGCATCAATACCAGGGAACCAAATACCCGCAAGGGCTTCTTGGTCATCACGGTCAGCTGCATCAAATGCCATAGCGAAACGGTGATATAGGTTAGCCCAAGACTCAAAGTAACCTTCAGCATGACCACCACCAACACGGTTAGAGGCAACACCTTCTGCGTCTTGATACAAGTACCCCATGCCACGCTCTAGTACGCGAGGTGCTTCACCTTGTACTTCGTAACGAAGTTGGTTTGGATACTCATCCCACCATTCGATCGATGCTTTAGAGCCGACAATACGGATCTTCTGTTGATGCATCGAACCAGAGTTCACAGCCGATGCCCAAAGCGTACCAACTGCGCCGCCTTTGAACTTGATCATCACATGTGCGTTATCTTCAAGTGGCGCACGAGATTCGATAAAGCTTTGGCGCATACATGCCAAGCTATCAACTTCTAGTCCGGTCATTACCTCGTTGAGATAAAACGCATGGGTACCAATGTCACCTAGCACATAAGTTGGGCCAGATACTTCAGGGCTCACACGCCATTTCAAACCTGGGTCATTTTTCTCGTATTCTTCATTATGGAAGCCGTGAGCGAACTGCATATTGATGACACGAATCTCACCAAGGTCACCACGTTGCACCATTTCACGCGCCTGTTGGACCATAGGGAAACCTGTATAGCCATACATCACACCGATAACACGATTGTTTTGCGCCGCGATTGTTTTTAGCTCTTGCGCTTCTTCCGTCGTAAAGGTGATTGGCTTTTCGCACACCACATGAAGTTTGGCTTCTAGTGCTGCTTTACAGATTTCATAGTGAGTAGAGTTTGGCGTAGCAATAGAGACAGCTTGAATGCCATCTTCACGCTGAGCTTCTTGAGCAAACAACTCTTTATAGCTTGAGTAACAACGCTCTGGATCTAGGCCAAGATTGACGCCAAAATCGCGGCAACGATCAGCATCTAGGTCAAACGCACCCGCAACCAACTTAAACAATCCATCACGCTGTGCTGCATTGCGGTGAGAGTAACCAATTTGGCTACCACGACCACCACCTACCATTGCCCAACGAATTGGCTGTTCAAAATGACGCTCTTCATTAAACATGCTTGACTCCTTGTGTGGCTCCTAGTGTCTAGGAGCCGAGATTAAGTGTTAGAAAATTAAATAGAAATCTGAACTAGACACCGCGGCGCTGTGTGGCGCGGCCTTCTTCCCAACTCACCACTTTCTCTGCGACGTGGTCGTTGCGTGTTACCTCTGGTAGACCGACTTCCCACCAGCAATCGCACTTAGACCATGCTGCTGGCGATACTGGGTCAATATCAACCACGATAACGTAAGTACGGTCGGCTTCTTTAGCGCGTTGGAATGCTGCATCGAACTCATCTACCGACGTCAGCTTCTCACTGATCGCCCCTTGCGCTTCAGCGTGTTTAGCGAAGTCGACACGAGCCACTTCACCATCAGGACGACGACAGTCTTCAAGTAGGTTGTTAAAAGAGTCGTTACCCGTGTTGTTCTGAAGCTTGTTGATAACAGCAAAGCCACCGTTATCGCACACTACGACTATCATCTTGTGACCAGTAAGGACGGATGAGTAAATGTCTGAGTTTTGAATCAGGTAGGAGCCGTCACCGACAAGCACAACCACATCGTTGTCTGGGTTCGCCACTTTAGCCCCCCAACCGCCGGCAATTTCATAGCCCATGCATGAGAAACCAAACTCGATATCAAACTTGCCGATTTGGTAGTTTTGCCAGTTCATTGCTAATTCAGCAGGCAGGCCACCTGCGGCTGTCAGCACGGTATCACCCGGCTGCATGGACTTGTTCAGCTTACCAATCACTTCTGCGTATGAAGACAGTCCAGGTAACAGGTCGCCCTCTTGAGGGTTGGTACGACGATGAACGACCGCTTTCCACTCATCGGCCTGCTCTTTCGCAGTTTGAGCCCAGGCATTATCACCCTGCCAATCACCAAGTAACTTCGATAACTCAACCAAGCCACGTTTGGCATCACATTTGACTGGCAGCGCGCGGTGTTTTATCGCATCAAAACGGCCAACGTTAATAGTGATAAGCTTCATGTCTGGGTTCTTGAATACACTCCACGAACCTGTAGTAAAGTCTTGCAAACGAGTACCAATTGCGACGACAACATCCGCATGCGCCGCCATGTAGTTGGCCGAATCAGAGCCTGTCACACCAATAGGTCCTGCATTGAGCGGGTTGTCTTGCAACATCGTGGCACGACCCGCGATAGTCTCTACAACCGGAATATTGTGCTGTTTTGCGAATGCCGCGAGCTCATCAGTTGCAAGTGAGTAATGCACGCCACCACCAGATACAATCAGTGGTTTTTCCGCTTTCATCAGTACTGCTTTTGCGTCCTCAAGGTCAGCAATTTCTGGCTCTGGTCGACGAATACGGTGAACTTTTTCTTCGAAGAACACTTCAGGGAAATCGTAAGCAACGCCTTGAATATCTTGAGGAAGGCCGATAAATGCAGGTCCACAGGTCTCTGGATCAAGCATGGTGTCTATCGCTTGAGGCAATGAGTGCATCAGCTGTGAAGGCGAGATAATACGATCCCAGTAACGAGTTAGTGGTTTGAAAGCATCGTTACAAGTAATAGATGGGTCGTAGAAATTCTCCGGCTGTTGTAATACTGGGTCAGGTAAACGGCTTACGTATGCGTCCCCTGAAATCAATAGCACAGGAAGTCGGTTAGTGTGAGCAATACCCGCTGCGGTCACCATATTGGTTGCACCCGGACCAATTGAACTTGTCGCGATACCAATACGTCTGCGCTGGTTTGCTTTTGCATAAGCAATCGCCGCCGTCGCCATCGACTGTTCATTTTGACCACGCCAAGTCGGAATTTTGTCTTCAATGTTCTTAAGTTGCTGTCCAAAGCACGTCACGTTGCCGTGACCGAATATGGCAAAAGCGGTGCCGAAAAGTTGCTCTTTTTTTCCATCTATTTCGATCATTTGAGCAGCTAAGTATTGTGCAAGCGCTTCTGCGACAGTTAGGCGTACAGTTTTCATTCTATTCCTCGGTAGTCTCAACTTTGTCCATTCCATGAGTAAGCTACGTTTTGCATCCCTAACCCCGTAGCTTTGTGATGGGGAGCGTGGCTCCCCATCATCCAGAGCTCAATTACAAGCCGTATTTCTTCGCGTAGCCTGTGATGTTCTCGTAAGCAGTTTTTGCGTAAGTTAGTGGGTGAGCTTTTGCTGGGTCTTGTTCAGCTTCAACCAATAACCAACCTTGATAGTTACGAGCTTTAAGCGCAGCAAACACGTCGTCATAGTCCACATCGCCCGTACCAGGGACAGTGAATACACCGTCAAGAACAGCATTTAAGAAGGATTTATCAGCTTCGCGAGCCGCTTTCATGACATCAAGACGAAGGTCTTTGAAATGCATGTGACCGATGCGATGACCCCAACGCTCAATCATAGTCACTGGGTTACCGCCACCGTATGTGATGTGGCCAGTGTCCAATGTTAGGAATACAGACTCACCCGTGAATTCCATCATAAGGTTGATGTCATCTTCTGTTTCACAGATAGTGCCAACATGATGGTGGAAAGAGAGCTTAATATCGTGTTCGTTTAGCAGATAGTCAGCGACTTTGGTCAACTTCTCGCAGTACATTTTCCACTCATCCATTGATAAGATGACGCGCTGTGAAAGTGGTGTGTTGATGTCGCCATGGACAGTGTTGCTCACTTCACCATATACCATTGCTTTACAGCCTGCCGCCTTAAGAAGCTTGATGTGGTCTTGCATCGCTGCAATCTCTTCATCAGCCGTCATCGTCATTAGGTTGCCGCTATACCAACCTGACGCGAGTACAAGGCCATGTTCTTTAAGTAGTGGTACTAATACTTCTGGCTCACGTGGATACTTGGTGCCTAGCTCTGTGCCTGTGAATCCAGCTTCAGCCATTTCACTTAAACACGTTTCCAAAGGGATCTCGCCACCAAGCTCTGGCATATCATCGTTGGTCCAAGTCAGTGGGCTAATTCCATATTGCACGTTGCTCATTTTTATTCTCCGACAATGTTTTAAAGATTTTCCAAGTGATTCAAAGCGCTCATGTTGATCAATTCATCGCATTAGCAAACTTTGAACATCTCCTGTTGTTTCACTGAGGACTACTTTAGCCAAAAAAAACATCAATGAAAAATATTTTTCATATCATCCAGTGAGATTTTCAAAACAAGATGAAATTGGAAAAAACCTATATAGCACGCGGCTTACCACTGTTTTTGATCTAGATCTCACTTTTATTAAATATATACTTTTCAAATACTTATAACATTTGTAGGATTTGAAAAAGATTTTTCATAGTTTGATGAAGATAACATTTTTGGACAAAATGACAGTTTAGCGGTAGTCGAAACAGAAAAGAGTCAATATGATTAAAACACCAGCAAAATGAAAAATAATTTTCAAATTACACAACTATAACATCTGCTGGACTTATAGAATGCCAATACTCGTACCCTACAAACCGAAGTATTGGGCGTTACCCAACTGGAACTGGTTCGATGGTAAAGGGACAGCTTTGGGGAATCTCAATAAGGAAAATAAAATGGAAGCAACATCCAAGGCAGAAGCACGAAAACACAATATTGCCTATATTGTTCGAATCTGCTGTATTGCAGCACTAGGCGGGATACTACTAGGATATGATACCGCGGTAATTTCAGGCGCCATTGGCCCTATTAGAGAACACTTTGGTTTAACCCCAGCACAAACTGGCTGGGCCGTATCCAGTGTCGTACTAGGCAGTATTATCGGCGCAGTCAGTGCCGGTTGGGCTGCTCTTAAGTATGGCCGTCGCAACACCCTATTCATCGCAGCCGTGCTCTTTATGATTTCGGCCATTGGTTCAGCTTTAGCCGCCACATTTAGCTTCTATGTCATCTTAAGAATTGTCGGTGGTGTCGCCGTCGGTCTGGCATGTGTTGTTTCCCCAATGTATATGTCTGAAGTCGCTCCTAAAGACTTTCGAGGGCGCGCCGTCAGTATGTTCCAACAGTCTGCCGTTATTGGTCAAACAGGTGTTTTCTACGTCAATTATCTTATCGCTAAAGGTATGTCAGAAGCTTGGTTAGTGGATCTAGGCTGGCGTTGGATGCTGGGCTCCGAAGTGATTCCGGCGGCACTGTTTGCAGTGTTACTGTTTATTATTCCAGAGTCCCCTCGTTGGTTGGTACTCAAAGGAAGAATCGATGAAGCGAAAACCACTCTGTCTAAAATCTCTAACCCAAAACATGCAGAACAACTTATTCTGGAAATCCAAGACTCCCTTAAAGACAGTTTAAGCACTGCTAAGAACAAAGTGAGTTTACGCTCTCCTCTCTTATTCGCTATTCTTGTCATCGGTACCTTTGTTGCTGCGGCGCAACAGTTAACGGGTATCAACGTCATCATGTATTACACCCCTGAGATCCTGAAACCGATTACGGGCTCTACAGAAAACGCTCTATTCCAAACTACCTTCGTTGGCGTGGTATTCATTCTAGGTAATGCGCTTGGCATGTATCTTATCGACAAAGTCGGACGTCTACCGCTAATGAAATACGGTACCTTCGGCTGTGCACTTGGTATGTTTGTTGTGGGCTATGTTTTGTATCAACAAACGGAAGGTTATGCCGCCTTGTTCGCGCTATGTCTATACGTTGTTTCCTATGCCACTTCATGGGGCTGCGCATGTTGGACCATGATTTCTGAGATTTTCCCGAACAGCATCCGCTCTAGAGCGATGGCGATCGCCGTTGGTGCTCAATGGTTTACTGGCTTTATCGTCACTCAATCTTTCCCTATGCTCAACGAAAATGCCTATCTAAAAGAGAACTTTAATGGTGCATTTGCGTTCTGGTTATTTGCGATTCTTTCTATCATCTGTATGTACGTTGTTGTTAAGTATGTTCCTGAAACCAAAGGCGTCAGTCTGGAAAAAATGGAAGAAGCCATGGCGAAAAAATTGGGCAAAAAAGTGCCACAGTCCACATCTGAAGCACGTGCTTAATCAATAAGACTCCACAACAAAACGGGAACAGGCTAACTTAAGGTCTGTTCCTTTTTTGTTTTTAACCTGGCCAACACAATGAGGCGTTTATGCTCGATAAAATGGCGTTTTTTGTTTACGTGATTCGCTCTGGCTCCATTTCTTCTGCGGCACGACGATTCAATATTTCAGTTTCGGCTGGCAGCCGCTGGTTACAGGAACTTGAAAACCACTTTGGAACCACTTTGTGTCGTCGTTCAAATCGACTTTTGGAAGCCACTCAGGCCGGTCAAACTCTATTCGAAGAATTCTCCCCCCTAGTCGATAGCGCAGAACGCATCAGCAGAAAGCTAGAAGATTACCAGTCACAAGAAAAAGGCCATATCGACATCGTCTGCACGCCTGTCTATGCCAATCATTATTTGATGGATATTATTGCCCAATACTCCAAGGCTCACCCAGACGTGACATTTAATATCAACGTCACGCCTTGGGCGTTAGACCATGCAAGTACCTCTGACTTAATGATCAGCGCCAATGCCAGCTTCCAAGGTTATCGCGAAAAAGATTTACTGCTGGTGAAGCGAGAATTGATGCAATGTCCGTTTATTGTCGTCGCCTCTCCACAATATCTTGAATCGCACAACCTACCTTCTCACCCTAGTGACTTGGCTCAACACCCTTGTTTGATCGCCACCACGCTCACCGGAAGTAACGATTGGATCTTTCGTCAGCAAGCGGAAAATATCATTTTAAAAGTACCGAAAACCGTTGAGGTTAATGATAGTGATTTGTTGTTAAGAGGGGCTTTGAATGGAATTGGAATTGCGTACCTGCCAGAGTTTGTCGCGAGAAGTTACATTGATAATGGTAAGCTAATCGCACTACTGCCCGACTATCAAACCAGTATTTGGAGTTTAAATCTGTATTATCATTCGCCGCAGACCGCCTCTCCCACGGCGACAAAATTTAAGGATTTTTTGCTTGCCAGCAAAGAAGAACGGCATAGCTGACTTATACCATTACGAAGCTTTGTATCGCGTCGTAACATAGCTTCGCACCAGATAAAAATAAGAACGCGTAGCAAAGCTGATAGATTCGCTCCTGACTAACTTTATGAAGTAGCATTACACCAAGTTTCACTCCCACCGGAGCGAACGGAATAAGTAACAATGCAGTGAATAAATTGGTTTCATCAAACTCCCCTAGCGCCACATATGGGACTACTTTTACCACATTGATAATGGCAAACAGCACCGCCATAGTTGCGATAAGTGTGACTTTCTCTAAGCGCAGTGGCAGCAAGTAAATACTTGCTGGGCCACCACCTGCATGGATAGCCGTACTGGAAAACCCGCCCAATGCACTCCAAAACCACGCGCTCAATTTCCCTGGAGTCGATGACGACTGTTTACCGCCAAACCAGTGCTGAAAACAAAAAGCCAAAGACAGCAAACCTATGGTGAGTTTTAGGCCAGTTTCAGGTGTCACACTTAAGAATAACCCCGCGAGCACCACACCTAGAATCGACCCAGGAAGCATTTGCTTTAAAATCCGATAATCAGCGTTCTTGTAATGGTGACGAACGGCGAACGCGTCCATAACAATAAGAATGGGCAGTAAAATTGCCGCTGCCTGAGTAGGAGAGATAATGAGTGCCATTAACGGAACCGCGATGATCCCCAATGCCCCTCCTAGCCCACCTTTACCTATGCCATAAATCAACACAGCAGGTATTGCCATTATGTAAAACCAAGGATCGCTGACTATCGGCATGGTTAGACTCCTAATGAAGCGAGGTAGTTGCGGCTGCGCTGAAGGTCAACTTTTACCTGTTGCGACTGTTTAACGTTGTGCTCGTGTTCCACAACTAACCACCCTTGATAGTCAATTGATTTTAAACTCGCAATGACTTGATTGAGTTTGATATCGCCGTCTCCAAGTGGAGTAACAAGCCCGTCAGAATAGGCATCAAACCACGGCTGTTTGTCTCTAATTGCTACACGTAACTTGTCGATAGATACATCTTTCAAATGAACATGCTCAATTCTATTCGCATACTGTCTGATCAGGCTCAAAGGGTCCATTCCATCTAAAAACGTATGACCAATATCGAGACATAATCCAAGTTCGGAATCGGAAAATTGATGCAATACAAACTCTATCTCATCTTTAAACCCAATATACCCACCAACACCGGGATGCAGTAAACAACGCAATCCATGCTCCTGAGCTAGACTAATGATTTGTCTCATGTTGTTGATGAGGTGAGGTTTCTGTTCAGAGGTTAATCGAGGTGCTGTTGCACTTTGACCGAGACTGCCAAAGCGCTCAGGATGATTACCTTCCATAAGCAGTAGCGTACCCACTCCTAGCGCCTTTAAACGAGCGCACGTTTTCTCAGTTTGTTTGAGAATTGCTGGCATTTTTTCGCTGTCACTAAAGGGTTGTTGCAGCTTACCAGCACATATTTCTAGTCCTCGCGTTCGGCACGCACTTTTGGTCAGCATCGACTCCTCTGGAAAGTAGCCGTCTGGCCCCAGTTCAATACCACGATATCCGCAGTCACTTGCCTCCATTAGCACTTTACCCCAACTTGGGTTCAGCCCATTGTCTGGCTCTTCGATACCCCAACAGCAAGGGGCGCAAGCTATTCGATTATGCATAACGTTTTCTCCAATTATCCTGATACCAAGATAAAAGTGTTAATAATGAAAAGACGTGATCAACCACCAATTTGGTATTTGCATTTATGCAAAGCCGCTTTGAATTCTTGTCTATAACACATAGTCGCTGCTCCCTTTTAGACTGAAACAAAGCGCTCAAACAGACGCATCATTTAAGGTATTGGGAGACAGAGATGGAACGAATTTTTATTGTCGCAGCAAAACGTACCCCTATAGGGAGCTTCAATGGTTCACTTAGCTCACTATCCGCAGTTGAGCTTGGTGCACACGCTATTCAAGCCACAATCGAGCAGGCTGATATTGCGCCAGACCTGATCGATGAAGTGATCGTAGGCAATGTGTTAACCGGAGGTTCTGGTATGGGTCCTGCCCGCCAAGCGGCTATTAAAGCGGGGATCCCAGATTCCGTTCCTGCCTACACCCTTAACATGATCTGTGGCAGTGGAATGAAAGTCGTAATGGATGGCGCAAGCCACATTCGAGCAGGCGATGCCGACATCGTCATGGCTTGTGGAATGGAAAGTATGTCCAACGCGCCCTTTATCGCCAACGGTCAAATCCGACGCGGATATAAAATGGGCCATCAAAACCTTGAAGACAGCATCATTAAGGATGGGCTGACTGATGCGTTCCACCAATACCATATGGGTATCACGGCAGAAAACATCGCCAAGAAATTTGAACTAACACGTGAAGAGCAAGATGCTTTTGCACTGGCGAGTCAAAAGAAAGCTGTCCACGCCTTAGAAAGCGGTGATTTCACCAACGAAGTTGCCCCACTCACTATTATAAGCCGCCGGCGTCAAACTGAAGTAAAAAGTGACGAATACCCAAAACCCGATTGCACCTACGAAGCTCTACAAAAACTCAGACCTGCATTCACCGCCGAAGGGACGGTTACCGCAGGTAATGCATCTGGCATCAATGACGGTGGTTCAGCCATTCTATTGGCCTCTGAATCCGCAGTACAACGTCATGGTTTAATACCACTTGCAGAGCTTATTGAATACGGACAAGGAGCTATCGCGCCCGAGGTTATGGGACTTGGTCCAGTTCCCGCGATTGCCAACGCACTAAATAAAGCCAATTTGTCGATAACTGATATTGATGTGTTCGAGCTTAACGAAGCCTTCGCGGCCCAAGCTCTTGGCGTTGCTCATTCATTAGCGGAACAACACAACATTGATGTGCCATGGCTATTAGAGCGAACCAATTTAAGTGGTGGAGCGATCGCACTCGGCCACCCTATCGGGGCGTCAGGTAACCGGATTCTTACCACTCTTGTCTATCAATTGCATCGAACTCAGAGTGATTTGGGTTTGGCTTCATTGTGTATCGGTGGCGGCATGGGCACAGCCGTCATTATCAAACGTTGTTAAAGAGGAAACGACCATGAAAAAAGCAGCATCACCTCAACAACTCAAAGACATTCTTCATGACGGCATGACCATCATGGTAGGCGGTTTTATGGCAACCGGTGCGCCAGAAAAACTTATCGACCTACTAATCGAATTCGACATCAAAGACATCACACTCATTACTACCGATACGGCATCACCCGGTAGAGGTACGAGTCGACTGATTGCTGAAAAGCGAGTCAAAAAGCTTTATGCATCACACATCGGCCTTAACCCAGAAACCGGGACACAAATGAACGAGGGAATCTTGGATGTCGAACTCGTCCCTCAAGGCACTCTTGCCGAACGAATTCGCAGCGGAGGAGCCGGACTCGGTGGTGTTTTGACGCCTACTGGCCTGGGCACTATTGTCGCCGAAGGCAAACAAGTTATTAATGTTCAAGGAAAAGACTACTTGCTAGAAACCCCTTTGAGGGCAGACATCGCACTTATTCGCGGCTCCATCGTCGACCGTCGTGGCAATGTGTTTTACAGCAAAACCACACAAAATTTTAACCCCTTGATGGCAACCGCTGCTGACACAGTAATTGTTGAAGCGGAGTCTCTGGTAGACATAGGCAACATTCAACCTGAAGCCGTGCACACCCCTAGCCTATATGTGGACTATATCTTAACGGAGGACGCGTAATGAGCACTCAACTAGACAAACATACTATTCGCCGTCGCATCGCCTGGCGTGTCGCTCAAGAAATGCGTGACGGAGATATCGTCAATCTAGGCATTGGTCTACCTACTCTAGTGGCTAACGAAGTCGACAAAGATGTCGAAATCCTTCTTCAAGCAGAGAATGGACTGCTTGGTATTGATAATTTAGCTGAAGAACATGAAATAGACGCTGACTTGGTTAACGCAGGCGCACAACCAATTACCGCAATCGAAGGAAGTTGCTATTTCAATAGCGCGGATTCGTTCGCCATTATTCGCGGCGGCCATGTCGATTCCACCGTGTTGGGCGCATTGCAAGTGGATGAAAAAGGTAATCTCGCGAACTGGATTATTCCAGGAAAAATGGTGCCCGGCATGGGTGGCGCGATGGATCTCGTGGTTGGAGCAAAGAAGGTGATCGTTGCGATGGAGCACACTGTCAAAGGCAAAGCGAAGCTATTACGCGACTGTACTTTGCCACTCACGGCTGTAAATCAAGTGGATTTGATTGTCACGGAAATGGGCGTCATAGAACTGACTGAACAAGGGATGCTGCTCACTGAACTAGCTCCGGAGTTTTCTGTTGAAGACGTTCAGCAAGCAACAGAAGCTGAACTTCGTATTTCCCCTGCATTAAAACCAATGCCCATCCCTACCTAATTCTGGTCTTAGAACTCTGAACATAAACCAGACGCCTAGTTGAGTTTAATCACTCACCTAGGCGTTATTTTTACCCTCAACACAAAATACTGGATATTTATACAGCACAAGTCTATACTGGTTGTACATACAGCAATTCATGAGGTGTAGTTATGTTGCAAGAAAAACTAGAACGCATCAATGAGCTTCGCAAACAAGCGATGTCTGATCCTGAATTCATGAAGTCTGCGCAAGCACACGCTGATGCGATTAAACACGAATATCATCCCACTCCAAGCAAACGTAGCAAGAAACCCAAAACATTGTCAGATATCTACCAAGGCTACGATTTTGGAATTTAACTCATAGACAAATACAAAAAAGGAGAGCATAAGCTCTCCTTTTTGATGGTTTGAATAGTCTTAGCACACTGATACCAGTCTTTAAATACAGGACCCTGACTAGGCTATCGTCCCCACTCTAAACGGACGAATTTTCCGGATAGTTATTGGATTTTGACCACCTTGCACAGACAACCTTTTAGCTTGAGTGCGTTTTAATTGAATGTGACAAAGTTCCAATATCAAACCAAACGCCATCGCAAAGTATACGTAACCTTTGTTGATATGAATTGCGAAGCCTTCTGCCATCAACAAGCCACCTAACAACACCAAGAACAATAACGCTAGGGTTTTGAAGCCCGGGTACTGGGTGACAAGGTTATTGATTTTCTCTGCCGTCAACACCATGACCACCGCCGACGCTAATATCGCAGCAACCATGATTGGCACTTCACTTGTTAAACCAACCGCCGTAATGACAGAGTCCATAGAAAAGACCGCATCCACCGCGACAATCTGCAATAACACCACTGCCAAGCCTGCACTTACTCGTGTCGAATGCATACTTTCATCGTGAGTCAGCCAGCTCCAAAGCTCTTTCAGACTCTTGGCTAACAAAAACGCACCACCCAAGATCATAATGACATCTCGTCCGGTGAAGGCGAATTTAGCGATTTCGAATAACGGTTGCGTCAATGACATGACCCAAGTGATCGAAAAAACTAACACAATACGCGCCATAACCGCCAAGCCAATACCCAGGTTTCGAGCCAGTTTACGTTGATGTAGTGGAAGGCGCTCACAAAGTACGGAGATAAACACGACGTTATCAACACCGAGTACGATTTCTAAGGCAAATAGTGTGGCAAAAATAGCCCATGCTTCAGGCTGAAGGAAAAGTTCTAACATGATTGCGGCTCCAGGAAAGTGGAACCAATGGAATTGTAAAGTCGACTATAGGGGTCGTCCATTTAGGGTTAATACCTCTGTTACTTAGGGATCGCAAGTAAATCACCAAACCCTCTAACGAGCAATATGTCAGAATGTAACCAAACATGTCGTTGATTCATAAATTGATACATGCAACCCCAAACAGTGAATACGCGCCAATATTGCTTAGTTCGTCACAATTCCATCTTTGTATAGCCACTTGTATACAAACTGAAGTATTATTGTTTTATTAGGGACATAAATCATGAGAGTGCTGTAATCAGATGGGAAGCCTGAAAAACTCTGTAAGTAAAAGCGTAAAGACCAAAGTCGCTGGTCAGACGCAAGATGACGTCGTTTATTGTCATATTTTTGATGCCATATTAGAACAACGCCTTCCTCCCGCAACCAAACTAAATGAAGAAGCTTTAGCGGAAATTTTTGGAGTTAGTCGCACCATTATTCGTCGTGCACTGCTTCGATTATCGCTTGAAAAAGTCGTCGATATTCGACCGAATCGTGGCGCTATTGTTTCCGCGCCTTCGGTTGAAGAAGCACAACAGATTTTCAAAGCTAGAGAAGTGCTTGAGCTCGCCATTACTGAACTCGCGGTTGTAAGCGCAACCAAGGCGCAAATTGCTGAGTGCCGTAAATTAGTCGAAGAGGAAAACGCCGCCTTTGCCAAAGACGATTACGGCAGTGGCCTGCGTTTATCTGGTGAGTTTCATATCAAGCTCGCCGAAATGGCAGACAACGCACCTTTGCTAGCCTTTCAACGCAGTATTGTCTCGCAGTCGTCACTGCTTATTGCTATGTACGAAACGGGCAACCACTCCAACTGTTCTCAAGACGAACACACCATGTTGCTTGATGCCATTGAGAACGGCGATGAAGAAGTCGCACTTGAGCTTATGAAAGAACACTTAGAACACATTCGTTCTAAATTGAATCTCGATGGAAACAACGCCTCCAACGATCTTCATGTGGTGTTTTCAGACGTGCTTAAGAACAAAGCGAGCTAAGTTGGATAACACGTTATAAGCCAACCAAATACGGTTGGCTTTTTTGATCCTGCTTGTTCCCTCGAAATTTCCGCAACTTATCGTTTTAAACAACGAAATAATCATGACTGATTTTTTGTAACACAGAATCGACGTCTTATCCCACATTTTATTAAATAAAATCATATACATACAACACCTACTTCATTCTAAAATCGATTAAAAGCCTTAGTTTTGTTGCTATTTTGTAAAATTTTAGTTGACCTCTTGGTCAAATTATCCAATTATTGACCCAAAGGTCAGAAAATTATAAAAACGAACTATCACGGAACAAGGAGGTCTCTTGATTACTTTTCTACTCAATCAAGAAATCAAGCAGGAAGTAAATGTCTCCCCCAACATGACAGTGCTGAACTATCTACGCACTCATGTAAAGAAAACTGGAACAAAGGAAGGTTGTGGTTCTGGTGACTGTGGGGCATGCACTGTCGTATTAGGTGAGCTCGTCGACGGGCAGCTGAAGTACCGCAGCGTCAACTCGTGTCTAACGTTTATTTCTGCTCTACACGGAAAACAGCTCATTACGGTGGAAGACTTACAAGAAAAAGGTCAATCACTCCACCCGGTACAAGAGGCAATAGTCGAGTTTCACGGCTCACAATGTGGTTATTGTACACCGGGTTTTATCATGTCGATGTTTGCATTGACCAAAAATAAACCTAACGCAAGCAAGCCCGATGTTATGGAATCTCTTGCGGGTAACCTATGCCGTTGTACGGGTTATCGTCCTATCGTCGACTCGGCTTTATCACTTTGCTCAGAAGAACGTATTGTTGACCAATTCTCTGAATTAGAGCGTGCAACCATTCAGAAGCTTGAGAGTATTCAAAATGAAGATGCAAGCTTACGCCTTGGTCATCTCACTGCTTTTTCACCAAAAACTACTGACGAACTGGCCAAGCTTTACAAAGCACATCCCCAAGCCAAATTGGTTGCTGGCGGCACCGATTTAGCGCTGGAAGTAACTCAATTCCATCGTGAAATCGAAACGTTAATCAGTGTAAATCTGGTTGAAGAAATGAAAGTGTGTAAAGAGACGGACCAAACGTTAGAAATTGGTGCCAATCTGCCTATTTCCGATGCGTACCAACTGCTGACTAAGCACTACCCTGATTTCGGAGAACTTCTACATCGCTTCGCCTCACTGCAAGTGCGTAACCAAGGCACGATTGGCGGCAACATTGCCAATGCTTCCCCTATCGGTGACACCCCGCCGCTACTGATAGCGCTTGATGCTAGCATTCAGCTTCGTTGTGGTGATGAAACGCGTGTGATTCCGGTGGAAGAATATTTCATTAGCTACAAAGTGACAGCGCAGCAAGAGAGTGAATTCATCGAAAAGATCATCATTCCAAAACCAAGTAACGACAGCTTCCGAGCGTATAAATTGTCAAAACGTTTAGATGATGACATTTCAGCAGTATGCGGCGCTTTCGCCATTACTGTGGAAGATAACGTCGTGACAGACGCACGAGTCGCTTTCGGCGGCATGGCAGCAACACCGAAGCGCGCCACACTTTGCGAACAAGCGCTTATCGGTCAAGCATGGAATGAAGAGACCATTGCCACCGCGATGGAAGCGGTGAAAAACGATTTCGAGCCGCTTTCCGATTTCCGAGCAAGCCAAGAGTACCGCACTATTTCAGCTGCCAATATGCTTAAGCGCTATTACATTGAAACCAATAACACCAGTAATCTGATCGAAACGAGGGTAACGTCTTATGTCTAACGTGAATCATCAGCAACTGACTCACGAAGAGATGGTTGCCATTGTCAAACAAGATTTGAAAACCGGCGTGGGTAAGAGCGTTAAGCACGACAGTGCACCTAAACAGGTAACTGGTGAAGCGGTCTACATTGACGATCGTCTTGAGTTTCCAAATCAGCTGCATGTGTATGCTCTTTTAAGCACACAAGCGCACGCGAAAATCACCAAATTGGACGTATCGCCTTGTTATGAATTCGATGGCGTTGCCATCGCAATTACGTCCAAAGATGTGCCCGGTCAATTAGATATCGGCGCGATTCTACCTGGTGACCCTCTGTTAGCCGATGGCGTTGTGGAGTATTACGGCCAGCCTGTTATCGCTGTAGCTGCAAACGACCTAGAAACGGCCCGTAAAGCCGCTCATGCCGCCATCGTCGAATATGAAGCACTACCTGCTATCCTTGATGTCAAAGAAGCCCTTGCCAAAGAGCACTTTGTTACTGAAAGCCACCAGCAAAAGCGTGGCGACTCTCAAAAAGCACTCGCAAAGGCCAAACACATTATTGAAGGCGAGCTTGAGATCGGCGGGCAAGAGCACTTCTATCTAGAAACCCAAGTCAGTAGTGTTATGCCAACCGAAGATGGTGGCATGATTGTCTATACCTCGACCCAAAACCCGACTGAGGTTCAGAAGCTTGTCTCGGAAGTGCTCGGCGTTGCCATGCACAAAGTAGTTATTGACATGCGCCGCATGGGTGGTGGCTTTGGTGGTAAAGAGACTCAAGCGGCTGGACCTGCTTGTATGGCAGCGGTTATCGCACACCTAACAGGTCGTCCAACCAAAATGCGCTTGCTGCGTAATGAAGATATGACCATGACGGGTAAACGTCACCCGTTCTACAACCAATACAAGATCGGTTTCAACGATGATGGTGTGATTGAGGGAGCTGAAATCATTGTCGCTGGTAACTGCGGTTACTCCCCTGACCTATCAAGCTCTATTGTCGACCGCGCCATGTTCCACTCGGACAACGCCTACTATTTAGGCGATGCAACCGTAACAGGCCATCGTTGTAAAACCAACACGGCATCTAATACTGCATACCGTGGGTTTGGTGGTCCACAAGGCATGATGACTATCGAACACATCATGGACGAGATCGCTCGTTACCTGAAAAAAGATCCGCTCGAAGTGCGCAAAGCCAACTACTACGGTGAAGAAGGTCGTGATGTTACCCACTACTATCAAACTGTAGAAGATAACTTCTTGCCGGAAATTACTGAGCAACTCGAACAAAGCAGTGATTACCACGCGCGACGTAAAGAAATTGCCGAGTTCAACCGCAACAGCCCGATTTTGAAAAAAGGCTTATCCATTACTCCAGTGAAATTCGGGATCTCGTTTACCGCGACTTTCCTAAACCAAGCTGGAGCACTGATTCACATATACACCGATGGCAGTATTCATTTGAATCACGGTGGCACTGAAATGGGCCAAGGCTTGAATATCAAGGTGGCTCAAATCGTAGCAGAGGAGTTTCAAGTAGATGTTGACCGTATCCAAATCACTGCAACTAACACCGACAAGGTGCCGAACACCTCGCCCACTGCGGCCTCATCGGGCGCCGACCTCAACGGTAAAGCCGCGCAAAACGCTGCAATAACCATCAAACAGCGCCTCATAGAATTTGCATCGTCACACTTTAAAGTCACGCCAGAGGAAGTGATTTTTAAGAATGGTATGGTACAGATTCGTGAAGAAATTATGACGTTTGCGGACTTTGCTCAGCTGGCATGGATGAACCAAATTTCATTGTCGAGCACCGGCTTTTACCGCACGCCAAAAATCTATTATGACCATGAGAAAGCGCGCGGTCGCCCTTTCTACTACTTCGCTTACGGAGCATCGTGCTCAGAAGTAATCATTGATACGCTGACAGGTGAGTACAAAATCCTGCGCGTCGACATTTTGCACGATGTTGGCGCATCACTTAACCCTGCGATCGATATTGGTCAGGTTGAAGGCGGATTTGTACAGGGTGTGGGTTGGCTAACAACCGAAGAGCTGGTTTGGAATGAACAGGGCCGCCTAATGACTAACGGACCTGCAAGTTACAAGATCCCAGCGATTGCGGATATGCCTATCGACTTTAGAACCCACCTTCTGGAGAACCGCAGCAACCCAGAGGATACGGTGTTCAATTCAAAAGCCGTTGGTGAACCACCATTTATGCTAGGTATGTCAGTGTGGAGTGCGCTCAAAGATGCGATCTCGTATGTCGCCGTGGACGGTGCAATTCCAAAACTCGACACACCAGCAACACCTGAACGTGTATTAATGGCGGTACAAGCCGTCACACAAGGGCAGAAAAATACAACCACTACAACAACGGAAGCAAACTAATAAGAGAGGTCACTATGTTTAAGGACAATTGGATTCATGAACTCGCGAAGCTTGAAGAAAACCACGAGCCTTGTGTCATGGTGACCGTTTTGGAAGACCGAGGCTCTGTGCCGCGTGACGCGGGCACGAAGATGCTGGTAACACGAGACAAGATTATCGCCACTATCGGCGGTGGTCATCTCGAACATGTAGCATCAAAAATGGCACGAGAGATGCTTATTTCAGGAGAGGGCGCACTAAAAGTAGAGCGTTTTAATCTTGGAGCCCGCCTCGGTCAATGCTGTGGCGGAATGGCGACGTTAAGCTTCGAACCTATTGGAACAGCGCAGAAACACTTGGTGTTATTCGGCGCTGGTCATGTCGCAAAAGCACTACTGCACATAGTGTCGACATTACCATTTAGAGTGACCTGGATTGATGAACGAGAGGCAGAGTTCCCAGAAGTACTCCCAGATGGCGTGAAGAAATTGGTGTCAGATGACCCTGTTGGTGAAGTCAAACACATGCCACCGAATAGCTACTATTTGGTCATGACTCATAATCATCAACTCGACTTCGACCTGTCAAAAGCCATCATTGATCGTAATGACAGTGCGTACTTTGGAATGATCGGTTCATTGACCAAACGTAAGAAGTTCGACTTTAGGTTATCTCAGCGCGGCTATACACAAGAGCAGATCAACACCATGACCTGCCCTATCGGTATAGGCGCAATTACCGGCAAACACCCTGCAGAAATCGCTGTATCTGTCGCAGGGGAACTGATCTCACTCTATCAAGGCAATCCAGTAGAGCAAAAACGTCCGGATCCGTCGCAAGCACTGCATGAAGTAAGTTAAATGCTTACTTAAAGGACTCAGAATTTGAAGGCCAATTTGTGAGGAGTTGGCTAAAAGGAAGTACCATGACATCACAGCGTAAGGCCTACAGAGCCAGTATTTTACACAGCATTGCTGACCCGAAAGACGTCGGGTTAGAGAACTCGTATGAGTTTTTTGAAGACGGCATGATTGTCGTTGAACACGGTCATATCATCGATATTGGCTCAGCTACAGACGTACTAGCAAGACACCCAAAGCCGCTAAAAGTCACCACCTATAAAGACAAGCTGATTACGTCAGGTTTTATTGATACTCATATCCACTATCCACAAACAGGCATGATTGCCTCTTACGGCGAACAGCTATTGGATTGGTTGGAAAACTATACCTTCCCAGAAGAAAGACGATTCAAAAACCCGGTTTACGCACACAAAGTCGCGAAACTATTTTTGGATGAACTGGCGAGTAACGGAACCACTACAGCCTTAGTGTTCGGTACTGTACACAAAGAATCGGTCGATGTTTTCTTTGAAGAGGCAGAGAAACGTAAGCTTCGTATGATAGCAGGTAAAGTGCTCATGGACCGCAATGCACCAGACTATCTAACCGACACGCCAGAATCAGGATACCAAGCGTCTAAAGAGCTAATCGAAAAGTGGCATAATCGCGGCCGTTTACTCTATGCCGTCACGCCGAGATTTGCGCCAACCAGCACGCCAGAGCAACTTGCAACCGTAGGCAAGCTGCTTGAAGAATACCCAGACGTTTACATGCATACGCATTTATCGGAAAACAAGAAAGAGATTGAGTGGGTACTTGACCTCTTTCCAGAACGTGAAAGCTATCTTGATGTCTACGATCATTACGGACTGCTTCACAAGCGTTCGGTGTTCGCTCATGGCATTCACTTATCTGATTGCGAATGTCAAAGGTTGGCGGATACAGAATCTGCTATCGCTTTCTGCCCTACTTCCAACTTGTTCCTTGGTTCAGGCCTATTTAAGTTGAATAAGCTTGAAGAACATGGCGTGCGTGTTGGTATGGGCACCGATGTGGGTGCAGGAACCAGCTTTTCGATTCTACAAACAATGAGTGAAGCGTACAAAATCATGCAGCTCCAACAAGAAAAGCTGCACCCATTGAAATCGCTCTACTTAGCAACACTGGGCGGCGCTAAGTCTCTTCATTTGGAAGACAAGATTGGTAACTTAGCCGTTGGCAAAGAAGCCGATTTCGTGGTGTTAGATCTTCACGCAACTCAATTGATGCGCTTTAGAATGAAGCAAGCCACTACTCTAGAAGAGAAACTGTTTGTATTGATGAGCCTTGGTGACGATAGAACAGTCTGCGAGACGTATATCTTTGGCGACAAAGCTTATGACGTTCAAGGCGAGCGTGATAAGCGCTTAGTCAGTTAACAAAACATAGCAATAAATCGAAGGCCCTTAATGGGCCTTTTGTTTTATCTAGATAAACAATTTCAAGAAATAATTTAAAAAAAAGCGCATTTTTTTGTTAGATGAACGAATTCTGAATATTAACTTCAAATCTCGTTAAGATTGACTCAGGCATAGTAGCACCATCAAATGAACACAACGCCTACTTTGAGGTTTTTATGAAAAAAGTAATCATCACTACAGCACTTATCCTTACTTCTGGTTTTGCAGCTGCGAAATCTATGCCTGAGCAAGGTGGTTTTAACGGCCCTATCAAAGGCGCACAAACAACAGTCGCTCAAGCGCTAAGTGCCAATGATGACGCTCCGGTTCAAATAACAGGTAACATCACGCACTCTTTGGGTGACGAGAAATACCAATTTACAGACGGCGCGAACACCATTGTGATTGAAATCGATCGTGAAGATTGGCGCGGTGTGGACGTTACTCCAAATGACCGTGTAACAATTACTGGTAGCGTAGACAAAGACACGTTGGAAGATGCAACAGTCGACGTTAAACGCGTTGTCATCGCGGGTTAATAGCCAACAATACTCATCCCATTTTCAAAAGCGGCTGTCATTCAGCCGCTTTTGTTTGGCTGATAGGTTACCAACATCACACCCAATATGATCAATAACGCTCCGCCAATTCGTTGTGGCGTCATTTCAATTGTCGGATATCCCAATAACCCATACTGATCATAGAAAATCGACGCGATAACCTGACCACAGACGATAGAAATCGCCAACGCCAACGCACCAAGTTGCGGTGCTAAATAGATCGACATAGCGATATTAAAAGCCCCTAAAAGCCCACCTACCCATGCCCACCAAGGTAGCGATGATATAGAGCCTTGAGGAAACCAAGGTTTGCCTTCAATCACGACCAGCATGCCTAGCACAGCTGTTCCAACCACAAACGAAACAAAGGCCGCTTGTAACGATGAACTCATACCAATTTTCAATTGCGCGTTGACGCCAGCTTGAGACACTAAACCAACCCCAACAACAACGCTGAGTATCACCAGTACGACACTTGTTACGTTCACATCAGTCTCCCGTCAAAACACTCTCTTACAAGCGTAGCACTTCATTCATAATAAAATTCATGTACATTAGTACGATAACAACATTGATTTAGGGATATGACATGAGCAAAAAGGTATTCGCAGTTATTGGCACAGGCGCTATTGGAGGTTATTACGGAGCAAGACTCCATCACGGCGGCGATGATGTGCACTTTCTCTTCAACAGCGATTATCAACATGTCATCAAAAACGGCTTAAAAGTCGACTCCCATTATGGCGATTATTCAATTTCAGCTGAAAGCTTAAATGCTTATAATGCAACGCGTGATATGCCCAAAGCCGATGTCGTTCTTGTCGCGCTAAAAACCACCCAAAACCACCTTCTCGAAGCACTGCTTCGCCCTTTATTAAAACCCAATACACTTGTTATGTTGCTTCAAAATGGCATTGGTGCGGAGCGAGAGGTAGCTGAACAATTTAACCTTCCTTTTGTCGGAGGCGGATTGTGCTTTATTTGCTCAAATAAAGTGGCACCTGGACATATTGACCATATTGATTACGGCCGTATCACTATCGGCACTTATGGCGATGCCGGCATTGAAGCACTCGAAGACTTTGCCAATCACCTGACTCAAAGCGGCGTAGAAGTCGATGTCGATCAACGTATCATAGACGCAAGATGGAAGAAGCTGTTGTGGAATGTCCCTTTCAATGGACTGTCGACCGTACTCAACACCGATACTGCTGAAATGATGAGCTGCGAGGAGCTGGTTAATCTCTCAAAAGAAATCATGATTGAAGTTCAACATGCCGCAAAAACCACGGACACTGACATTTCAGACACCTTGATTGATACCATGCTATCAAACACCGCTAAGATGAAGCCTTACCTCACTAGCATGTTACTCGACAGGCGCAACCATCGAGAACTTGAGATTCAATACATGTATAAAAACGCGATTGATTTAGCGAAAGATCAAGGTGTCGCTATGCCAAAAACTCAGATGCTTTATGAACAGCTATGTTTTATAAATAACCAGATAAAAAGCGTGAAATAATCATGGCAAATCCTGAATTTAAAGAAGACTTAGATGCACTGGATAAGCTCAGTGTCTGCCTTTATCGGTTGGGTATATCACTATTTTCCATCGGCTGTTTGCTGGCAGCCGCATTAAGCTACGAAGGTATCACACTCGCCAGTGTCACATCTCCATTTGATCAATGGATATTCTGGATGCTGCTTACATCCACGGTTTTATCCGCCGCCAACATCCACGTTTACGACAAAACGGTAAGAACGGTGATAATGTGGAGTGGCTGGTTAGCACTCCTATTTGTGGTCACAGACCTCCCAACGTGGGTATCCCTTGGCTTTTGCTTTGTGGTGTTTTCCGGCATTGCACTCAAAGAATCATTCTGCTTCAAAGTACCCGGGCTCAAACTGATACCTGTTCTTCTCGTTATTGCAGTACTTTGCACTGCCCTGAACAAACTACCAGTTTTAGTTGCGCTCTACATCGCTGTCGGCGGAATTATGGGTTTCTTATCATTTAAGAAATGGCAAATGCCGCTTCACTTCGATATTGGCATTAAAGCGAATTATCAGATTTAGTAATTAAATCTCTGCTACACCCTCCCCTGATTAGTGATAATATCTCCGCATCAGAATTATCGAGATACACTATGTTTATCCATCACGTTAATGGCATCGACTGGCTGGTGATTACAGCCTTTGAAGAACTAAAAACCATGTTTATAGAAGATGCCGGAGCGATCCCCTCTTGCTTCTCTAACACCAGCGAATTAAGCCTGATTGACCAAGCCAAACGTACTCATGGATATTTGCCTTCACTCGACGGCGAAATCACCGATACCGGCACATTTCAACGTCAAAATAACGAAGAAGATTTGAACCCACAGCTTGCCTGCCTAGTTGAAGGACGTGGTCGGGTGTTTATCTATCACGGCGGCTTTGTGGCTTTTGTGGATGATGAGCAAACCTTTATTACCCAGATGATGGGCTAGACTCTATTCGGTAAGTTAACATCCGCGAAATGACATCACTAATAATATAATGAACTTCAATAGCATACCTATTTTAGCCAAGCGTTAGTTATCAAATATACACTCTGTTTTTTTTTTTGATGATTCCACCCCAGGAACTTAAAAGCGAACCTAAGTGGTTAGCGTTCTTTTTGAGGGGTAAACAAAAAGCTCTAGAAAGGCAAAAATACTTAGAATATTACAGATCATCTATGACACTAATAACAAAAATGTACAATTTTTCGTCATTCCGCATTTGATGCGGAAACTACTCACGCACACACTAAAAGTCGAAAAGTACGCTGCCAGTGATTGCTGGAATGGTAAGTAAATGGACAAAAATAGTCTACGTCTGTTCGTATTCTCCGTGCCCCAACTGGCCGTCATCCTCACGAAAGTGAGGATCTCCTACCGCGTGTAGGCAACTGAAAACCTTCGACTAAGTCACGTAAATCAGCTTCGCGACGCGCTGAATGAGATCCCCTTTTTCAAGGGGATGACTGTAATTCTTGGGGATGCTGTGAACACGACAAGGGGCAAAAATAAGCTAGCTTCGTCAGCCAGTTTGTGGAGTGGACCATATGATTCAGTGGGCGTTGTCAGTAGATCCCTGCCTTCGCAGGAATGACAGGACCTGAGTTTGGGCATTTTTCCGGTTAGTAGCTCAACTCTTAAAGGGGCAAATTCGTGTTACTAATGGCGTCAGTCGTGACCCTGATCGAATGACCAGAATAGAGGCACCTAACTGGCTTAAGGTTTTAGCTTGGGTTTATCTTAGTTGGGTTATAGGGGCGGTGTATGTCTTGATTCTAAAAGCTGACCAGATTTCAGCGTGGTATGATAGGTATCTACTGAAGAAAGACAAAGAGTAGACGTGATTGTGAAGCTCTAGTATCGGTCCTTAACATGATAAAAGCGAGTAGCCAAAATGAAATGGTTCTCGCTTTTTGAATCAATTACCACGTTCGATTCGAGATAAAAATTACCCAGTAAACTCTTCAGAATCGGGACGATTGGTAAACTGCACACCATTTAAGAAGTCGCACAGCAGTTGGTCTTCACACTGTTTGTAGT